>JAVVTJ010000005.1:0-27085 GCA_036653755.1 Clostridia bacterium | reverse complement strand
AAGACCATATAACAACAACAATGGTGCTCCAAGACCATATAATAATAATTATAACAATGGTCCAAGACCATATAATAATAATGCATCAGGAGAACAAAGACCATATAATAATAATAATGGAGGTCCAAGACCATATAATAATTACAACAATGGTCCAAGACCATATAATAATGCATCAGGAGAACAAAGACCATATAACAATAATAATGGAGCTCCAAGACCATATAACAATTACAACAATGGTTCAAGACCATATAACAATAATGGAGGGGGAAGATTTAATAATACTCCTATGAATCAAGTAGATAAATTTATGAAACAATCTGCTGATGATGCTCCATTAGAACAAAAAGAAACAAGAGATTATAGCTTAACTTTAATTGATAAAAAGAAATATAATAACAATTCACAAAGTACAACTGATGGTAAAAAAACAGCTATAAATAAAAACGAATTAAGAGAATTACAAGCAAGAGTTGCTACATCTAAATTAAAAGGTTTAGAAGTTAATTCTGCTAGTCCAATGCTTGATTTATATGAAAGAGAAACTGATTCTATAAGAAAAAATAATAGAAAAAGAAGAGAAAGAAAACCTGTTATTTTAAATCAAACTAAAATTATACCAATGACAGAGGTTAAACTTCCTGAAACAATGACTGTTAAAGAATTTTCTGAAAGTATTAAAAAACAAGCTTCAGAAGTTATTAAAAAATTATTTGCATTAGGAATTCTTGCAACAGTAAATCAAGAAATTGATTTTGATACTGCATTTTTAATAGCAGAAGAATTTGGAATAAAAGCTGAAAAACATATTGCAGTTACCGAAGAAGATATACTATTTGATGATTCAGAAGATTCAGATGTTGATATGGTTTCAAGACCTCCTATTGTAGTAGTTATGGGGCATGTTGATCATGGTAAAACATCACTTTTAGATAGAATAAGAAGTGCACATGTAGTTACTGGTGAAGCAGGTGGAATTACACAACATATTGGTGCATATAAAGTTGTAATAAATAAAAAAGAAATATGTTTTTTAGATACACCAGGACATGAAGCATTTACTGAAATGAGAGCAAGAGGTGCTCATATTACAGATATTGCAGTTATAGTAGTAGCTGCAGATGATGGTATAAAACCACAAACAATTGAAGCAATAGATCATGCAAAAGCAGCGGAAGTATCTATAATTGTTGCTATAAATAAAATAGATAAACCAGGTGCAAATATTGAAAAAGTAAAACAAGAATTACTAGAAGTAGGTTTAGTTCCTGAAGAATGGGGTGGAGATACTATTTGTGTTCCAATTTCTGCTACAACTGGTGAAGGAGTAGATTCTTTACTTGAAATGATATTATTAACAGCAGAAATGAAAGAATTTAAAGCAAATCCAAATAAACAAGCTAAAGGAACAGTTATTGAAGCTAAATTAGATAAAAATATAGGAACAGTAACTTCTTTATTAGTACAAAGAGGTACTTTAAATGTTGGTGACACAATAGTTGTAGGAGACATTGTAGGTAAAGTTCGTGCTATGAAAGATGATAAAGGTAAAAAAGTTAAAATAGCAGGTCCTTCTACACCAGTAGAAATAATTGGTTTAGGAAGTGTTCCTCAAACTGGTGATACTTTTTATGAAGTTGAAAATGAAAAAGTTGCTAAACAATTAGTTGATAAAAGAAAAGCGGATGTTCGTAGAAATCTTGTTAAACAAGGTTCAAAAGTTACACTTGAAGATTTATTTGGTCAAATAAAAGAAGGCGAAATTAAAGATTTAAATGTTATAGTAAAAGCAGATGTTCAAGGTACATTAGAAGCCCTTAAAAATTCATTAGAAAAAATAGCAAATGATGAAGTAAAGGTAAGAGTAATACATGCTGCAACTGGTGGTATTAAAGAAAGTGATGTTACACTAGCAAGTGTTTCAAATGCTATAATAATAGGTTTTAATGTAAAACCTGAATCTATTGCAGTATATCAAGCTGAAAAAGAAAAAGTAGATTTAAGATTATATAGTATAATATATGATGCAATTAATGATGTAGAAGTTGCAATGAAAGGTATGCTAAAACCAATATACAAAGAAGTTATACATGGGCAAGCTGAAGTTAGAGCAACATTTAAAGTTTCTAATGTTGGTACTATTGCAGGATGTTATGTAAAATCTGGTAGTATTTTAAGAAATACTTTATGTAGAGTAATACGTGATTCAATTATTCTTGTAAGTGATGAAAAAATTGATTCTTTAAAACGTGAAAAAGATGATGCAAAAGAAGTTAAAGAAAATTATGAATGTGGTATAAAACTTGAAAAGTTTAATGATATTAATGAAGGAGATATTATTGAATGTTATGAAATGGTAGAAGAAAAGAGGAAATAGTTTAATATGCAAAAACATAGTAGATTAGAACAAGATACAAAAAGAGCATTAATTAAGATTATACAGGAAGAAATTAAAAATCCAGAAGTTACAGGTATTATATCTGTAACAGATGTAAATATAACTCCTGATCAAAAATATGCTAAAGTATATGTTAGTATTTATAACGTTAAAAATAAACAAAGTGTATTAGAAGGACTTAAAAAATCTGCTAAATTTATACGTGGTAGTTTAAGTAAACATGTAGATATGCGTAATACTCCAGAACTTATATTTGAACTTGATGATTCTTTAGAATATGGCGCACATATGGATAAAGTTTTTAAAGAAATGAATATTAATAAATAAGTAAATAATAAATAAGCAAATTACAAATTAAGTAAGTTGCTTATTTTTTAAAAAATAATCTAAGTTAAGATTAGTCTTTTTATATAAACTTTATAAAAAATGTTGTAAATATAGAGTATTAATGATATAATTTGTATTATATAAAAGGAGTAGTATTATGTTAGAATTTAAAGATGCTAAAAAATGTATAAAAAATGCAAACAATATATATATAGTAGGTCATATAAATCCAGATGGTGATTCTATTGGAGCTGCTTTTTCTTTGTATTTATCACTTAAAAAGTTAGGTAAAAATGCACATGTTATAATGCCAAAATGTTCAGATAATTTTAAATTTTTACCACATATAGAAGATGCAGTAACATATATTAAAGAAGATAATATTGATTTACTTATTGCAGTAGATGCTAGTGATATTAGTAGACTTAGTATAAGTCAAGAAGATATAAAAAAAGTAAATAAGATACTTGCAATCGATCATCATAAAAGAAATAATGTATATGGTGATATAAATGTTATAGATGAAATATGCCCTGCAACATGTCAGCTTATGTATGAATTTTTAACATATATGAAAATTAAAATTGATGATGAAATAGCAACATATTTATATTCTGGTATTTTAACAGATACTGGTAGTTTTAACTATGCAACAACTACCAAAAGAACTCTTGAAATTGTTTCTAAATTAGTAGGTTTGGGTATTGATTTTCCGTTTATTTGTAAAAAATTAAATGATACAATAAAAGAATCTAAACTTTATCTTATAGCTAAAACAATAGAAAATATGGAAACATATGAAAATGGTAAAATAAGATATAGCTATGTAGATTATGAAACTATAAATAACTTAGGTGTTGAAGAAGAAGAAGCAGAAGGTATGACTAATTATTTAAGAATGGTTGAAGGTACAGAAGTTGCTATTTATGTTAGAGGTAAAAGTGATGGAAGTAATAAAGTTAGTTTACGTTCTGGTGATAAAGTTGATGTATCTAAAATAGCTATGTTATTTGGTGGTGGTGGTCATAGAAGAGCTTCTGGTTATACAATGAAAGAATCTGTTAAGATTTCTAAAGAAAAATTATTAAATGAAATAAAAAAATCAATATAAAGTAGGTGTAATATAAATGAATCCAGTAATACCATCAGGTATCTTAAATATAGATAAACCATCAGGGATTACTTCACATGATGTAGTAGATGTACTAAAAAAAGTATTAAAAGGTACAAAAATTGGTCATACAGGTACATTAGATCCAATGGCAACGGGTCTTCTTACAATATGTATAGGAGATGCAACAAAGTTATCAGAGAATTTAATGTGTAGAGATAAAAAGTATTTAGTAACTATGTTACTTGGAGTAGAAACTGATACTTATGATGTAACAGGTAGAATAGTATTTGCTTCTGTTGTAAATAAAGATGAAATATATATAAAAGAAAGAATTAAAAGGTTTATAGGAAAACAGCTTCAAACTCCTCCAATATATAGTGCTATTAGAGTTGATGGAAAAAGAGCTTATGAATATGCAAGAGAAGGAAATGAAGTTGAACTGAAACCAAGAGAAATTGAAATTTTTGATATTTCAAATATAATAGTTAATTTAAAAGAAAAAAAAGTATCTTTTGAAGTACATTGCACAAAAGGTACTTATATACGTTCATTAGTAAATGATATAGGTAAAAAAATAGGTACAGGTGCTACAATGAGTGAACTTAGAAGAATAGCTAATGGTAATTTAAAAGTTGAAGAAAGTATTCCATTATATGATTATTTAAATTTAAATTATGAAGAAATGATTAAACAAATTATTTCTATTGAAAAGTATTATAATGAGTCAAAAGCAATATATTTAAATGAAATAGAATATACAAAGTTTTTAAATGGTGTAAAATTAGAATGTAATTGTAATCAAAAAATAGTAAGAGTATTTTGTTTAAAAAAATATAAAGGATTAGGAACAGTAGAAGACAATATATTGAAAAGATATATTGTAGAATAGGAGATAAATATTATGAAAAAAGGTATTAGTTTAATAGCACTAGTAGTAACAATTGTAATAGCAATAATTTTAGTATCAACAGCTGTAGTTTCTTATGACTTAATAATTACAAATTCTAAAAAAAGTGAATTTTCTAAAGAAATGTATTCACTATTAAAATTAGTTAAAGATTATGAATTTATTAATAATGAATATCCACTTTTAGAAGAAATATCTATTCCTATTTCAGTAATAAATGCAAGTGAAATACAACAATTTGCACAAGAAACTCAATTAAATGGTTCAATTAAATTATGGAAAATAGATTTAGCAAAATCTGGTGTAAAAGAAATTAAAAGAGGTTTATTAAAAACTAAAAATGATATGTATGTATTTTCTAAATCAACACAAAAAATATATTATATTAATGGAGAAAAAATAGGAAACAATACATATTATACATTAACTGATGAGTTATATAAAATGATAGGTATAAATGAAGTTAATTAAAAGTTAGGAGTGAAATAACTTATGAAAAAAGGTATTAGTTTAGTAGCATTAGTAGCAACAGTAGTAGTTATGTTAATATTACTTACAACAGTTACAATATCAGGTGTAGCAACAGTAAATAATTCTAAAAAAATGACACTTGCAACAGAACTGACATTAATCAAAGAATCAGTGGATGCATTTATAACAAAAAGTAATGGTGAATATCCAATAAATAATTCTATTCAACTAGATATATCAAATGTTACTTCTAAGTCAAAAACACAATTTGATGGTGAAAATATAGTAAATAACAAAATTGTTCTATATGAAATAGACTATAAATTATTAGGACTTACAAGTCTTAAATATGGTTTAAGAAAAGATGGTATAAATGATGTTTATGTGTTTTCTAAAGATACAAAAAAAGTATATTATGCAAAAGGTGTAGCAGTAGGTAGTAAAACATATTATACATTAAATGATGAATTAAAATCAATGTTAGATTATAAATTACCTAATAATAATGTAGTATCTAAAGATGGTGTTATATTTGAACCATCAGAAGTTAATTGGACAAAAAATAAAGTAACAGTCAAAGTTAAAATACCTAAAAGTTATACTTCAAAATCTGTTACTGCAAATGGAACTTCAATTATAGGAAATACTGTTATAGGAGAATATGATATATATGACATAACAACTATTGATGGAAATTATTCGGTAGTTGCAAATTATACAAAAACAGGAACTTCAACTATTACAAGTTCAAAATATAACGTAAATAATGTAGATAAAGTAGCTCCAATATTAAAATTAGATAAAACTAAACAACAATTATTAGAATCAAATAACATAGAAGAAACATATGCATATGTTAAAATATCTGAAAAATCTGATACTTTAAGTGGTATAAAAAATATAAAATATGAAAATGAAAGAATAAATGATGCAGATATAGAAACATATTTTAAAACAAATGGTAAAACAGTATATAAAGATATAATAACAATTGAAAAAAATGTTAAAATAATAACAGTATATGTAGAAGATAAAGCTGGCAATTGGATCGCAGACTTTGTTACTGTTGATGACAAAATTTATTCAAATTTGTTAAATGGACCAATAGTATCAACCTGGAGTAATCCATATATACCAAAAGGATTTAGCAAATCAACAGTAGCAGGAGAAACAGAAGTAACAACAGGATTTGTTATAAAAGATAATAATAATGAAAATGAATTTGTATGGATTCCAGTAGCAGATTTTAGTAAGTTCAGTAGAGTAGAATATAATAATGGCTTGACAGTAGCACAGTGCAATGAAGATAAAGCGCAGCCAGAACTTGCAGCGATATATGCAAGTGTTGAAAAATATGGCGGATATTATATAGCAAGATATGAGGCAGGACTTCCGGATACAACATCACCTGCAACATTAAATCATGGTAAAGTTTGTGATGGAACAATAAAGCCAGTATCAAAGCCAAATGTAAGTCCATGGAACTATATACCATGGGGAGCAAATAACGATATAGCAAGTCCTGGAAATGGAGCAGTAACAGTAGCAAGAAGTATGTATAAAACAAATGCAGATATACAATCAACATTAATATATGGAGTGCAGTGGGATGCAGCATTAGAGTTTATAAAAAACTATGGAATAAAAGATACAATATATCCAACAGATTCATCAAATAAAGGAAATTATACTGGATCATTAAAAGTAACAGGAGCAAGCACTGGATACAAATTAAATAACATATATGATATGGCAGGAAATGATTTGGAATGGACAATGGAGGAGAATTCTACTAATAGAATTTTGCGTGGTGCCCACTACGGTGGCAATGGTGCTGATCACCCTGCTGCTGGCCGTTATGACACTGGTATTACACGTATTGATGCCGCCTATTCCTTCCGCCCTTCACTTTACATAAAATAACTAATTGGGTTAATGAAACGAGCAAAATAATTTATAGGTATTTATCACTGCAGGGTAAATTCATGAAGTGCTATTAAGTAGTGGAGATTGCTATGGTCTAATCAAGAAGTATCCCAAATTTGCAATTAAATTATGAATATAAGCAAAGTCATTGGGATAATTTTATATAAATAAAATAAGGAGAAATAAATAAAAATGATAAATGTAAATGATGTAACACTTAGATTTGGAAAAAGAGTATTATTTGAAGATGTAAATATTAAATTTGCACCTGGAAATTGTTATGGATTAATTGGAGCTAATGGAGCTGGTAAAACAACTTTTTTAAAGGTTATTTCTGGTGAGATTGAACCTAGTAAAGGTGATGTTACAATGAATCCTAAAGAGAGGTTATCTGTTTTAAAACAAGATCATTTTGCTTATGACAGTTTTAAAGTAATTGATACTGTTATAATTGGTAATACTAGATTACATGATATAATGAATCAAAAGATGGAGTTATATTGTAAAGAAGATTTTAATGATAATGATGGTATAAAACTTGGTAATTTAGAAGCAGAGTTTGAAGAATTAAATGGTTGGATGGCAGAGTCTGATGCAGCTTCGCTATTACTTGGTTTAGGTATTGAAGTAGAGTTACATGAAAAATTAATGTCTGAACTTTCTGGTTCACAAAAAGTTAAAGTACTTTTAGCACAAGCTTTGTTTGGTAATCCAGATAATTTACTTTTAGATGAACCAACAAATAACTTAGATTTAGCTGCTATTTCTTGGCTTGAAGAATTTTTGATTAATTATGAAAATACTGTTATAGTTATATCACATGATAGATATTTTTTAAATAAAATATGTACACATATAGCTGATATTGATTACAACAAAATTAAGTTATATTCTGGTAATTATGATTTTTGGTATGAATCAAGTCAGCTTGCTTCAAGACAAATGAAAGAATCAAATAAGAAAAAAGAAGATAAAATAAAAGAATTACAAGATTTTATAGCACGTTTTAGTGCTAATGCTTCTAAGTCTAAACAAGCTACTTCTAGAAAAAAAATACTTGAAAAAATTGTTTTAGATGAAATTATTCCTTCTACTAGAAAATATCCATATATAGATTTTAAAGCAGAAAAAGAATCTGGAAAAGAAATTTTAAAAGTTGAGAATTTATGTAAAAGTATAGATGGAAAATTAGTTTTAAATAATTTAACATTTACAATTTTAAAAGGAGATAAAATAGCATTAGTTGGGGAAGATACAAAAGCTAAAACTGCTTTATTTAAAATTTTAATGGGTGAGATGGAGCCAAATAGTGGAACTATAACTTATGGTAGTACTATTAAAGCTGGATATATTCCAAAAGATAATAGTGAATATTTTACATCTGATAGGATTATAACTGATTGGCTTAGTGATTATTACGCAAATAATGATGAAACTGTTTTACGTAGTTTTCTAGGTAGAATGTTATTTAGTGGTGAAGAAGCTTTAAAAAAAGTTAATGTATTATCTGGTGGTGAAAAAGCTAGATGTATGCTTGCTAAAACAATGCTTGAAGGTCCTAATTTAGTATTTTTAGATGAACCAACAAACCATTTAGATTTAGAGTCTATAACTGCTTTAAATGATGGTTTAGAAAAAACAAAATGTGAGATTATGTTTACTTCTCATGATCATCAATTTATACAAACAATAGCAAATAGAATAATTGAAGTAACTCCAAATGGTAAATTAGATAAACGTATGACTTATGATGAATATTTAGATAGTGATGAAGTTGCTAAAAAAAGAGATACAATGTATTAATATGCATATAGTAATAAATGTATATATATTAAATATACTAATTTAAGGATGTGATAAATTGACAGTTAAAAAACAAACTTTTTTTAAGGGTGTACTTGTTATTATGGGCGCACAAATTTTAATTAAAGTTTTAGGATTTGTATATAGAATAGTTCTTACAAATTTTAAACAGTTTTCAGATTTAGGTAATAGTTATTATGGCTCAGGCTTCTCTGTATATGCTTTTATACTTGCTATTTCTACTATGGGTATACCAAGTACTATTTCAAAGTTAGTCTCTGAAAAGATAGCTGTGGGCGATAAAAAAGGTGCACATAAAATATTTAAAACTGCTATGATGTTATTTACTATTATTGGTATAATATTTTCATTATTATTATTTTTTGGAGCAGAATATATTTCAAATAATATATTATCAAATCCTGGTGTAAAATACACACTTATGGCACTTTCTCCTGCAATTATATTTGTTGCAATGACAGCTGTTATACGTGGATATTTTGTAGGAATGCAAAATATGGCTGAATATAGCAAAGCACAAATATTAGAACAATTAGTTAACAGTGTATTTTCCGTTATATTTGTTATAATGTTAATAGGTAGAACGCCAGAGATTATGGCAGCAGGTTCAACACTTGCTACTACACTGTCTACAATAGTTTCGTTTTTATATTTGATAAGATATTACAATAAAAATAAAAAAGATATATGGAATGATATAAAAGGTTCAGAAAAGTTTTCTATTGAATCAAGAAAAAATATTGTAAAAAAATTAATTTCGTATGTTATACCAATTTCTTTTGGTAGTGTTATAGTTACATTATCTAGTTTAATAGATACTGTAACTGTTGTAGATTGTTTGCAAAAGTTTGGAGATAGTTTATTAGTTGCTAATGCTAAATTTGGTATATTAGTTGGAAAGGTAGAAATATTAAATGCTCTACCTTTATCTATAAATGTAGCTTTTGCTGTAGCTTTAGTTCCATTTATATCTGCAGCTTTAGCTAAAGGAAATAGAAAAGAAGCAGTAAGTAAAATAAATTTTTCAATTAAAGTTTCAGGAATAATAGCTATTCCATGTGCAGTAGGATTATCACTGTTAGCAGGACCTATATTTAATTTGTTATTTCCTAATGCTAGTAGTGGTGCAGAGCTTTTAAGAATACAAGCTTTTATGGTAATATTTGCAGTAATAGCGCAAACATTATATGGTGCATTACAAGGAATGGGTAAATTATATATTCCAGGTTTATGTTTAGTAATAGGAGTAGCTGCTAAATACATATTAAATGTTACTTTAATACCAAAATATGGTGAAATAATAGCACCAATATCTTCTGTTATATATCAATTTTTAGCTTGTAGTTTTGCTTTTGTATTATTATTTAAATATTTAAAAGTAAAACCAAATATAAAAGAACTATTTTTAAAAACAATAATGGCAACACTTACAATGGCTGCTAGTATAATTGTTGTATTTAAAGGATTATCATTATTTAGTATATCAGGCAATATTATAACTATAATTACGATTATAGTTGCAGTAATTATTTATGTAGTTTCTTTATTGTTATTTAATGTATTAAATAAAGAAGAAATATTAGAACTTCCAATGGGTGAAAAGTTATATAAATTGATATCAAAATTTTCTAAAATATAGCTAAAATCACTGGTAGTAATAGAAAATTAACTATTTTTTAACAAATATTTAAAAAAGTGTTGACATTTGTAGGTATTTGTAGTATATTTCTATTGTAATCATTGATGGGAGGGATTTTAAATGAATAAAGCTGAATTAATTTCAAAAATGGCAGAAGAAAGCAAATTAACTAAAAAAGCTGCAGAAGCTGCATTAGAAGCTTTCGTTGGAACTGTTGAAGGAGCACTTAAAGCTGGAGAAAAAGTACAATTAGTAGGATTCGGAACTTTTGAAGTAAGACAAAGAGCTGCTAGAAAAGGAAGAAACCCACAAACTAAAGCTGAAATAAAAATAGCTGCTTCTAAAGCACCTGCTTTTAAAGCTGGTAAAGCACTTAAAGATTTAGTTAACAACAGATAGTAGCATAATATTTTATTAATAAAAATGGCTGTAACATTATTTAAGTTACAACCATTTTTTATTATTTACAAACTGTATTTTTTACTTGTTCTATATCAGCTTTGCCAGCAGGTGCTGCTGGAATATAATAACCTTTTTCTTTGGCAATAAGGTAAGTATCCCATTGAAGTTGATCTAATTTTGTTCTTGTATCAATTAAAGTATTTCTAAAATTTTCATTATTACTTTGTTCTATTGAATATGTAATCATAGTAATTGCAGAATTTAATCCACTTAAAATATCACTAACAGCAATTTTTTCATTCATCTTTCATTCCTCCTTGAACTTTAGGTTCTATTTTTAGACTAAAGCCTCCTACAAAATATTTGAAATTTCTGTTTTAAGATTTGTTAAACTATTACAAACTTTATCAAAAATATCTGTTACTTTTGTATCTTCTGTAAGAGTTTTGTAATAACTAATCTTACTACATAGGTTAGTTGACATACCACACATATGTCTTATGTTTTGAATTTCTAGTTCATTTAAAGAATCCATATTAAATTACCTCCTAATTAATATATATATATTATTAGCAATTATTTATAATTTTATACATTATTTTAGTTTTGGTTTAGCAAATAATGCACCTAAATATCCAAAAACAACTGCTGCACATATTCCAGCGGATGTTGCTTTAACTCCTCCTGTAAATATACCCATAAATCCTTTTTCTTTTACTTCTTCCATAACACCATTTGCTAAACTATATCCAAACCCAGATATAGGTACAGTAGCTCCTGCTTTACCAAATTCTACTATTGGTTTATATAGTCCAATTGCTGTAAATATAACTCCAAGAGTTACAAACATAACTAAAATTCTAGCAGGAGTAAGTTTTGTTTTATCAATTAAAATTTGTCCTATTGAACAAATAACACCACCTGTAATAAATACTTTTAAATAATCAAGCCACATATATTTTACACCTCATTTTCTATTGCAACTGCGTGTGCTATTGAAGGAATTGATTCTCCTTGACCAATAGATATAGGGCTCATAAGTGCACCAGTTGCTACAAGTAATATTTTATTTAATTTTTTTTCTTTCAATTCTTGATAAAAATAACTAGAAAATACAGTAGCAATACATCCACAACCACTTCCACCAGAATTTATATCTCTATCATTTAAATCAAAAATTTCTTTTCCACAATCTCTATGAACTTTTGAAATATCCATTCCATAATTTATACATAAATCTATTAATATATCAGTTCCTTCTTTTCCTAAATCTCCTGTTATTATAGCGTCATAATAGTCTGGTTCTCTTTTAGTATCTTGAAGGTGAGTTATAATAGTATCAAAAGCTGCCGGCGCCATAGCTGCACCCATATTACTAATATCTTTTATTCCCATATCAACTATTTTACCAGGTGTTACATATGTTATTAAAGGACATTTTTTTTCTAAATTTTTATTCACAATTAAAGCTGCACCTGCACCCGTTACTGTATATTGAGCAGTTGGAGCTTTTTGATTTCCATGTTCTAAGGGTAATCTAAATTGTCTTTCAGCACTACAAAAATGTGAAGAAGCTGTTGCAATTATTTTTTCTCCACAATTTGAATTTATTAAAATAGAAGCTAAAATAATAGATTCAACATATGTAGAACATGCACCATATAAACCAAAATATGGTACTGCAAAATCACGCATACAATAACCAGATGCAATACATTGATTAAGTAAATCTCCACCAAAAATATAATCTATTCTATCAATACTTAAATTTAATTTACAAATTATATTATCTATTGCAGATTTCATAAATTTACTTTCAGCTTTTTCAAAACTTTTTTCTCCATAAAAAACGTCACTACATTTTATATCAAAATATATACCAAGAGGACCGCTACTTTCTTTAGGACCTACTGCACTTGTTGCTTCATATAATTTAGGAGTATTAACTAACTTTAATGTTTGTTTACCAATTTTCATATAATCACCTACCTAACCATTAATATTAACCAGTATATAATTCCTACTATAAAGGAAGAAAAAATACCATAAACTAGAACTGGGCCTGCTATTTTAAACATATTTGAGCCAAGCCCTAAAATAAAGCCTTCTGATTTATACTCTATTGCAGGAGCTACTATTGAATTTGAAAACCCAGTAATTGGTATAACAGAACCAGCTCCTGCATATTTACCAATTTTTGAGTATAAATTTATTGATGTTAAAAATGCACCTAAAAATATAAGTGAAACAGTAGCAATTGTACTTGCAGTTTTTTGATCTAATCCATAGTATATAGATATATTAGTAATTACTTGACCAATTATACAAATAAATCCTCCAACTATAAATGCAAAAAAAACATTTTTTAAAATAGGACTTTTTTCAGCTTTATTTTCAACATATTTTGTATATTCTTCATTTGTCATTTTAATTTTTTCATATTCCACAAAAATCACCTAATACTATTATTAGTATATAATTTTTAATTATACAAATATAATATTTTTTTTTAATATAAAATTAAATAATATATAATGAAAATATAGAATTATAGTGTAAAAATCATCAATTATATTGCAATTGAAACAAAAATGTAATATAATTGTAACATAAATAAAATTATTCTTTGAAAGGTGGTGACATTTCTAATTTTACTTAAGTTTAAAGTTAGAAAGTATTATGACATTTGGGCAAGATATAGCAATAGATTTAGGAACTGCAACAATACTTGTTTACGTTAAAGGTAAAGGCATAGTTTTAAGAGAACCTTCTGTTGTTGCAATAGATAAAGATACAAATGAAGTTTTAGCAGTCGGTTCAGAAGCAAGTAAAATGTTAGGAAGAACTCCTGGTAATATTGTTGCAATAAGACCACTAAAAGATGGAGTAATTTCAGATTATACAATAACAGAAAAAATGCTTAAGTATTTTATAAATAAAGTTTGTGGCAAATTTGTATTTGCACCAAAGGTGATGATTTGTGTTCCATCATGTGTTACAGAAGTTGAAAAAAAAGCAGTTATAGATGCTGCAAATCATGCGGGAGCTAAAAAAGTATATTTAATTGAAGAACCAATTGCTGCAGCTATTGGTGCAGGTATAGATATTGCAAAAGCATATGGAAGCATGATAGTAGATATTGGTGGAGGAACAACTGATATAGCTGTTATATCACTAGGTGGAGCAGTTAAAAGTAAAACTATTAAAATTGCAGGAGATAAATTTGATGAAGCAATAGCTAAATATGTTAAAAAAAATATGAATTTAATTATTGGTGAAAGAACAGCAGAAGATATAAAAATAAATATAGGATGTATGTATCCTAAAACTACATTAGAAAAAATGCAAATAAAAGGTAGAGATGTAACTACTGGTCTTCCTACTGAAATTGAAATAAATTCAGAAGAAATGTATGAAGCTTTAAAAGATGTTGCAGAATCTATTGTAGATGGAGTTCATAGTGTTTTAGAAGAAACACCACCAGAATTATTATCTGATATAAGTGCAAGAGGTATATATATAACAGGTGGTGGAGGACTTATTAATGGTTTAGATAAACTAATTGAAGAACGAACAAAACTATCAGTAATGATTGCAGAAGATGCTATTTCATGTGTTGCAATAGGTACAGGAAAAGCACTTAGTCATATTGAATTATTAGAAACAGGAAATGCAATTAAAATAAAGAAATTTTAAAAAACAGGAGCTGATATATTATCAGCTCCTGTTTATGGTTTTACATAAATTTTGTTGAAAGTTCTTTAATTAGTCCATATCTTCCAACGCGGTAGAAAGTAGATCGTCCTTCAACAGCAACATCTTTTAATTGTAAATTAAGCAAAGCATATTTTGCTAAGTTTTCTTTACTGCTATATTCTCCATGATTAATTAGAAGTAGTCTAATATTGCTAAATTGTTCCAAAAATTCTGAAATATCATCAAGTTTTGCATGTGAAGAAAATTCAGTTGAATATTCAATATCACAAAATTTTTGTTTTCTTAAACCACCAATTTTAACAAACTCACTTTTTAAAGCATCTTTTAAATTTCTAGATAATGTTCCTTTTGCAGGATATCCAACAAATTGTATTAAAGCGTTTTTTGAAGAAATATAACTAGAAATATACAAAGGTGCAGGACCATAAGAACCCATACCACTTGAAGTTAATATAATTTTACATTTAGAGTTATTCTCTAACAATGACATTCTGCTACCTTTACCAATAAAAGTAAAATTATCAGGAATAAAGTTACGTGCAGATTTTTTGAAACTTTCAGATATTTTCTCGAAAATAGTTGTATATCTAATCGAAAGTTTCCCATCAAGATAAATTGGTATGTTAATATCTAATTTACCTTCAAGTTGCATATTTTTTATTTTAAGCATAACTTCTTGTGATCTTCCAAGTGAAAATACAGGAATAATAACAGTACTATCTTCTTTAACTGCTTTTAAAATGTTATCTTCAAAAGTAAATATAATATCTTCTCTTAAAGAGTTTGCATAAGTTGATTCTTGAACAATTGTTAGAGGAAGATCTAGTACATATTTTGGTAATGATTGAACATCAAAAAATGCACTGCGATTTGAATAATCACCAGTAAACAGCAAAAAGATACTTTCTTCTCTGGGATAAGAAATTTTTACAAGAATTATAGAAGCGCCAGGCAAATGTCCATTATCAAAGAAATTGACACTAATATTTTCATTTACTATTATTTTTTGACATAGCTTTACACCATGTACAAGAGATAATGTTTTTTGTATATCTTCAATGGTATAAAGAGGTGATACATTATTTCTTTTTCCTATTTGTCCTAAAATGCCAACCGTATCTTCTAATGCAGGTGCCATTAACTTTTCTGTAAGCTCAGTTGTATAAATTGGACTATTGTATCCTTGCTTTATTAAAAGAGGCAACCGTCCAATATGATCAATATGGTTATGAGTTACAAGTGTAAATGCAATTTCATTGGCATTAAATGGCAAATCATTGTTATATTTAGAGTATTCAATTTCTTGAAACAATCCACAGTCTACTATAAATTTGATTGATTCTCCATTTGGAAGTTTAACTACGCAAAGATGACATGAACCAGTAACTTCTTCTGCTAAACACATAATATCAACATATAACTTATTCTTAGTATTCATAAGATTAGCTCCTTTTCTTCAATATAAAATTTTTAAAGATAATTAGTTACAAAAATAGTTACTTAGCTATTTCTCCTTTATTTTATTGTACTGCAATTATATATTCAAAAGTTAGTTAAGTCAAGTAAAAAGCATAAATTTAGTAGTTTTTTAAAAAATTATATTTTTTGTTGTAACACAAGATAATGTAAATAACATATATTTTTCATATAATACTAGATTTTTATATAAAAATAGTGTATAATATAGCGGAGATAAGGTGATATAAATGAAAAAAATAATATTAACCGGTGATAGACCAACAGGAAAGTTACATATAGGACATTATTTAGGTTCTTTACAAAATAGAGCACTTCTTCAAGATGAATACGATCAATATATAATAGTTGCAGATGTGCAAGCTTTAACAGATAATTTTAATAATCCAGAAAAAGTAAGAAAAAATGTTATGGAAATTGTTATGGATAATTTGGCATGTGGTGTTGACCCAGAAAAAAGTACTATATTTATACAATCAATGATTCCAGAAATAGCTGAGCTTACTATATTTTATTCTAATTTAGTTACAGTTTCAAGGCTTCAGAGAAATCCAACTGTTAAGACTGAATTATCACAAAAAAAAGAATTATTTGGAATAGATGGAGATTCAATTACTTATGGATTTTTAGGATATCCAGTAAGTCAAACAGCAGATATAACTGCATTTGATGCAGATATAATTCCTGTTGGAGAAGATCAGCTTCCTATGATTGAACAAACAAGAGAAATTGTTAGAAAGTTTAACTCGTTATATGGTGATGTTTTAAAAGAGCCAGAAGCAGTAGTAGGAAAAGTTGCAAGAGTTAAAGGATTAGATGGAAATGCTAAAATGGGTAAAAGTTTAGGTAATGCAATTTATTTAGCTGATTCAGATGAAGAAATAACTACAAAAGTAATGTCGGCTGTAACCGATATAAGTAAAATAAAAAAAGATGATAAAGCTGATCCTAAAAAATGTATGGTTGGGTATTATCATGAAATATTTAGCAGTGAGCAATGTGATAATATATTTAGTGAATGTAGAGCTGGTTTAAGAGGATGCGTAAGTTGTAAAAAACAATTAGCTTTAAATATTATAAAAACATTATCACCAATAAGAGAAAAAAGAAAATATTATGAAGAAAGACCTGAACTTGTAAATAAAATACTTATAGAAGGAACTAATAAAGCTAGAATTAAAGCAAGAGAAACAATGAAAAAAGTTAAAGAAGCAATGAAAATTGATTATTTTGAAAATTAGATTATATTATATGCTTGACTAATATGGAATAGTTATATCAAATAATATATAACATATAGAAGGAGAATTTAATATGATAATAGATTATGCAAAAATAAATGTAAAAGCAGGAAATGGTGGAGATGGTTCAATGTCTTTTAGACGTGAACTATATGTTGCAAATGGTGGTCCAGATGGTGGAGATGGTGGAAAAGGTGCTAGTATTTATCTAAAAGTAGATAGTAGCTTAAATACACTTCTTGATTTCAAATATAAAAAAAACTTTGTAGGAGAAAATGGTAATTATGGTGAAGGTGCGAGGCGTAGTGGAAAATCAGCAGATGATGTGTATATTCCAGTTCCGCTTGGTACAATTGTAAAAGATATAGATACTGGAAAAATAATAGCGGACTTATCAATTGAAGGTGAAGAGCTATTATTAGCAAAAGGTGGAAGAGGTGGAAGAGGTAATCAGCATTTCGCAACTTCTACAAGACAAGTTCCAAAATTTGCTGAAATAGGAGAAAAAGGGAAAGAAAGAAAAATTGAATTAGAATTAAAAATGCTTGCAGATGTTGGACTTATTGGTTTTCCTAATGTTGGTAAATCTACTTTGATTTCTACTGTTTCATCTGCTAGACCTAAAATTGCAAATTATCATTTTACAACATTAGAGCCTTCATTAGGAGTTGTTAAAACAAATTCGGGTGCAACATTTGTAATGGCTGATATACCAGGTATAATTGAAGGTGCAAGTGAAGGAGTAGGTCTTGGAATTAAATTTTTAAAACATGTTGAAAGAACAAGACTGTTATTACACGTTATTGATATAACTGGTAGTGAAGGAAGAGTGCCACTTCAAGATTATAAATTAATTAATAAAGAGTTAATTAGTTATAGCGAAAAATTAGCAAAAAAAGAGCAAATAATTGTTGCAAATAAAATGGATAGTTTATCTGATGAAACATATCTTAAAGATTTAGAAAAAGAGTGTAAGAAAAACAAACTTAAACTATTTAAAATATCAGCTGTTACTAAAAATGGTGTTGATGAATTACTTGAATATGTTGCTACAAGATTAAAAGAAATTCCAAAAGATGATATAGTAATAGTAGAAGAAGATAGTACTGATGAAATATTAGATCAAAGATGGAATGTAGAAGTTACAGAAGAAGGATTTAGTGTTACAGGTGCTCCAATAGAAAGATTAATGACAAAAGTTAATATATATGATGTAGAATCAAGGCAATATTTAGGACGTATATTAACAAAATTAGGTGTTATGAAAAAGCTTAAAGATTTAGGACTTAAAAATGGAGATATAATAAATGTTATAGATTTCCAAATGGAATATCATGAATAAAACGTGTAAGGAGCTAATATAATGGAAAATCAAGTAAGAAATAATATACATGCAGGACTTAAAGTGTTAATTGTTTTAAAACAAGATCAGCCTACTGGAAAGTTAACGGAAGGTATAGTAAAAGATATATTAACTAATAGCAATATTCATCCAAGAGGAATTAAAGTAAGATTAGAAGATGGGCAAGTTGGAAGAGTTCAGCAAATAATAAAATAAAGATAATTAAAGGTATATTTATCATATGTTGTGAGAATATACTTTTTTTGTATAATTATTTTAAGTTAATTAGTATTTAAAAATATAACTATTTTCAATAAATAGAATAAAATAATATATATAGAAATAATAAAAATAATAGCTTTATATATAATTTTTCTATTAATTACTAAAATACGCATATAATCACCACTACTAATATATTTACTATTAGCCATAATATGCTTAGGGCTAGATTTGTAAAATTATATAGGTGATATTTTGAATAAGTAGTAACGTAACTTGAAATTTACGCTACAATATAGGTTTTGTAGCACATTAGTACGTAAGATAAACATAAATATTTGAGTATAACAATATAGGCTATGTAATATATAAATTGACATAACAAACGTGCTGTTTAATGATATATTTTAAAATTGTATAATATTTGTATTTTAAAATAAATTATTAAACATAATTTTATATATTTAATTAGAATAACTGTGCTAGATAAAGCACTGATTTTTGGAAGCTAATATAGCTTTCCCTAGTGGGCTAGATTTGTGGCATGTTGCATCATTACTAAAAGTAAAAACAACTTCATACGTACAGCTTTTAAGGGCAAATTTAGTATGCGAACTCCCGTACCCCGAGACTACATATATTATACATTGCAAGGTATTTAAAGTCAATAAAAATATGAATATTTCAGTCGCAAGTTTTGCTATAAAATGACATGTTTTATAATAAAAATAGCTAAATAAGTGTCATATATTTTTTTACAAATCTAGCCCTAAGGGTTGAAAATTAAATTGATAAAGTGTATAATATTTTTTAAGTTATATATTATGAAAGTGTGAGGTGCTATTATATGATAGAAACAATTGATAAAATAGTAAAACAGTTAAATATTCCTGAGGAGTATATTGAATATCATGGAAAATATAAAGCAAAGATTTTGAATGAATATTATGATAAAATAAAGGATAATAAGTCAAGTAAATTAATACTTGTTACTTCAATTAATCCTACTCCATATGGTGAAGGTAAAACAACTCAATCAATAGGTATGGCAATGGGTATGAAACAAATTGGTAAAAACGCAATGCTTGTGCTTAGGGAGCCATCATTAGGACCTACCTTTGGTATAAAAGGTGGCGCAATTGGTGGTGGTATGGCAGTTATTGAGCCACAAAAAGATATAAATCTGCACTTTACAGGTGATTTTCATGCAATAACTTCGGCAAATAATTTGCTTTGTGCTGCTGTTGAAAATAGTGTATTTTATGATAATCCTTTTAATATTGATATAAATAGTATATGTATAAAAAGAGCTATGGATATGAATGATAGAGGACTTAGAAAAATTACTATTGGTAATAATTCAAAGGTGGAATATGAAACAGGATTTGATATAACTGCTGCATGTGAACTTATGGCAATATGTTGTTTAGTTGAAAATATAAAAGAACTTAAAGATAGAATTGATAATATGCTTGTAGCCTACACAAAAGATAAAACTCCTATATATGCCAAAAGTTTTAATGTATCAGGAGCAATGGTAGAGCTTTTAAAAGAAGCAATTAATCCTAATTTAGTTCAAACTGGTGAAGGCAATCCATGTATTGTCCATTTAGGACCTTTTGCAAATATCGCTCATGGTTGTAATTCACTTATTGCAACAAGACTTGCAATGAAACTTGCAGATTATACATTTGTTGAAGCTGGATTTGGTGCAGATTTAGGTGCAGAAAAATTTTTAGATATAAAATGCAGAAAAGCGGGTTTAATTCCTGATTTAGCAGTTATTGTAGTAACTGTAAAAGCTTTGAAATATAATGGATTTTCTAGTGATTTAAGTAAAGAAGATTTACCTGCATTAGAAAAAGGAATTATTAATTTAAAAACACATATTAATAATATGAAAAAGTTTAAACTACCAATAGTTGTATGTATAAATAGGTTTGTTACAGATACTGATAAAGAGATTGAAGTCGTTAAAAATTATTGCATAAATTTAGGTGTTAAAGCTGAAATATCTGATGCATATGAAAAAGGTGGAGAAGGCTCTATTAGTTTATGCAAACTTGTATGTAAAACAATTGAAGAAGAAAAGCCAAATTTTGAATATATGTATAAAGACACAGATTGTATAAAAGATAAAATAGAAAAAATATGTAAAAATATATATGGCGCAAAATATATTAAATATTTAGAAAAAGCAGAAATAAATATAAACAGAGCTACTGAACTTGGATATTCTAATATGCCTATTTGTATAGCTAAAACACCTCTTTCATTAACTGATGATCCAAAAAAATTAGGTGATGTAAAAGATTTTACTATAACAATTAGAGATATAAAAATAAGTAGTGGAGCTGGATTTATTGTAGCGTATGCTGGAGAAATTATGACAATGCCAGGATTAGGTAGAAAATCTAAATATGAAGATTATTCAAATTAATTGATAATATAATTTGAATAATCTATAAAAGTATTGTATAATATGTAAAGCAAAAAAGGAGTGGATATAGAATGCTAATTGATGTAACTAAAATGAGATTACTTAAAACTAGAGATCCAGAAGTAAGATTTAAACTAATAAAACAAAATTTAGAAAGATTTTTTAGAGATTATATATATTATTATAATGTATATGATAGAGATGAATTAATTATTGATTCTGGTTATTTACCATATCATTATTTAGATGAAGAAGTTATAAATAAAGTAATTAATTTACTGGAAAATGAATTAGGATATTCTATTATAATAATGAAGACAAGTAATATTAAAAAAATTGGCTATTTAAAAGATGATTTAATAAGTATTAGAATCTTTGATAAGCAAGTAACTACTCCTAAAGAAGTTGATGATTATTTCAATTTAAGAACATATCAGCCATTATATTCATCTTTTCATAATTTTTATAATTTAGATGGAAGAATCGAAAAATTGCCAGCATATTTATCTTGTTTAGATGTAAATGAATTAAATGAAACTAATCAAAATAGATTAAATAATAATGTTGATGAAATAAATACTACTTCTAGTAAAGAAAGATTTAGTTTTGAAAGTATAATAAAGTTTTAAATAAAAAGTATGCATATAGTTGATATATATGCATACTTTTTATTTGTTAATAGCATTAACAACATATTAAATAAATAAAATGTAATATATAGTAAATTTATTTGTCGTTAATGTGAAAGTTAAATGAAATATATTGACAAGATGATATATTAGTAGTAATATATATGTATAATGTAGAATAAATGTGAGGTATAAAATGTCATATATTGAATTTAGAAATGTTGTAAAAGAATATGAAATGGGAGAAGTTGTTATAACTGCTTTAGATGCTGCAAATTTTGAAATTGAAAAAGGTGAACTTGTAGTAATTGTAGGACCTAGTGGAGCAGGTAAAACAACAGCACTTAATATATTAGGTGGTATGGATAGTGCAACTTCTGGTGATATAGTAATAGATAAAAAAAATATAAATAACTATACTCCAAAACAGCTTACAACATATAGAAGAGATGATATAGGTTTTGTGTTTCAGTTTTATAATTTAGTTCAAAATTTAACAGCAGTTGAAAATGTTGAACTTGCTATTCAAATTTGTAAAAATCCATTAAAACCAGTTGATGTTTTAAAAAAAGTTGGACTTGAAGATAGAATAAATAATTTTCCTTCTCAACTCTCAGGTGGTGAGCAGCAAAGAGTTGCAATTGCAAGAGCACTAGCTAAAAATCCAAAACTACTGTTATGTGATGAACCAACTGGTGCATTAGATTATAACACAGGTAAACAAATTTTAAAATTATTACAAGATACATGTAGAAAAGAAAAAATGACAGTAATTATAATAACACATAATAGTGCAATTGCACCTATGGCAGATAAAGTAATACGTTTTAGAAATGGTAAGGCAGAAAATATAGAAGTAAATTCTAATCCTTTAGATATAGAAAGAATCGAGTGGTAAGAATGAAAAAAATACTCATTAAAGATACTATTTTAGAAATAAAAAGTAGCAAAAAAAGATTTATATCTATACTTCTTATAATAATGCTTCGGATCACTTATTTTTGCTGGTATTAATTCTGTATGTCCAGATATGAAAATAGCTGCAGATAAGTATTATAATGCTCAAAATTTGATGGATTTTAAGTTATTATCTACATATGGTATAACTTACGATGATATATCTGAAATTAATAAAATGAAAGAAGTAAAAGGTACAATGCCTTCATTTTCTTTTGATAGTTTAGTAAAAGTAAATGATAAAGAAATTGTTAGTAAAATAAATACTTTTCCACTTGAAAATATAATATCTGGTAATGAAGGTTATATAAATAAAGTTAAAATTATAAATGGCACTTTACCTAAAAATGTAAATGAATGTGTTGTAGAAGAATCTTTTTTAACTTTTTCAGGTCTTAAAATAGGTGATAAGATAGAGTTAGAACCAGAAGAAGATTTTATAGATAAAATGAATACACATACGTTTACAATTGTTGGAACAGTTGCAAGCCCATATTATATGACTTTAGACAAAGGAAGCTCTAAATTAGGTAATGGTAAAGTTAATAATTATATATATATATTAGACTCAGCTATAACTTCGGATGTATATACAGAAGTTTTTGTAACTATAAATAGAGATATGAAAGATAATACATATTATTCTAATTATAGTAGTTATGCTTTAAAAGTGCAGAATAAATTAGAAGAATTAGCAAAAATAAGAAAAGATGTAAGATATGATGAAATAGTAAAAGAAGCAAATGATAAGATAAACGATGCTAAAATACAGCTTTCAAATAAAGTAAAAGAAGCAAATGATGATATTATATCTGGTGAAACTAAATTAAACGATGGTAAAGCTAAAATATTAGATGGACAAAAAGCTATAAAATCTAATGAAAATAAAGCATATACACAGTTTAAAGATGCTAAGGAAAAAATAGATTTAGCAGAAAATACTTTATCTACAAAAGAAAAAGAATTTGTAGATATTAAAAGTAAGGCTACTCAAGAGTTTGATTTAGCACAAAAAACTGTTATAGATTTAAATAATGCTACACAATTTGAACGTTCAAATAAACAGTCAAATTTGAATCAAATATCTAATATTACTGAAAGTATTAAAAATAAAACAACGGTATTAAACAAATTAAAAATTGATTTAAATAATGCAAGTGGTAATGATAAGATAGATATTCAAAATAAAATTGATGCATTAGTTAAAGAAATAGATACATTAAATACAAGTATATCAGATTTAACAAAACAAAATTATATAATTGATGCTAAAATAAAAACATATGAAGATAATATTTCAAATATAAATAATGAATTAGTTACTAAAAAGCAAGAACTTTTAGATGGCGAAAATTTATTGTTATCTTCAAGAAAAGAATTAAATAATCAAAAATTAAGTTATGATAAACAAAAAAAATCTGCATATACAAAAATAGCAAATGCAAAAGTTAGTTTAGAAAATTCTCAAAAAGAAGTATCAGATAATGAAATAAAAATAAATGATGCAAAAGTAAAATTAAAAACAGAAAGTGAAAAAGCTGAAATTGATATTAAAAAAGCGGAAGATGATTTATCTAAGTTAAAAAAACCTAAATGGTATCTTTTAGGTAGAGATAAATTAAGAAGTTATGTTCAATACGAACAAGATGCAAATAGAATTGCTTCACTTTCAATTGTATTTCCAGTAGTATTTTTCTTAGTAGCAGCTCTTGTTAGTTTAACATCTATGACAAGAATGGTTGAAGAACAAAGATCACAGATAGGTATATTTAAAGCACTAGGATATAATAAAAAAGATATTGCTAGTAAATATTTATGGTACTCTACATTAGCTGCAATATTTGGAAGTTTAATTGGAATTTTAATAGGTTTTAATTTAATACCAACTGTTGTGTTTAAAGTATATGGAATACTATATAAAATGCCTGATGTTGTAACAGAGTTCAATGTTAAATATGCAGTTATAGCTGTAGGACTTAGCATTTTATGTACTACAATTGCTGCACTTATGGCATGTATTAAAGAATTGAAAGTAACACCTGCTGCACTTATGAGACCTAAATCACCTAAAATAGGAAAAAGAGTATTTTTAGAAAGAATTGGATTTATATGGTCTAAACTTAATTTTATACATAAAGTTACAGCTAGAAATATTTTCAGATATAAAAAAAGATTATTTATGACTGTAATAGGAATAGCTGGTTGTACATCACTTCTTTTGGCAGCATTTGGACTTAAAGATTCTGTACTTTCAATAGCACCTATACAGTATGGAGATATTTTTAAATATCATTTACAAATATCTTTGAAAGATAAAATTGAATCTAATGATATTACAAATGTAAAAGAATTTTTAGATTCTGATGAAAATATAAAAGAATTTATATTTTCTAGAAATGAATCAGTAAAATGTAATAGTGATAAATTATCTAAAGATGTACAACTAATTACTATCCCAAATGATGCTGATATTTCAAAATATATAGATTTAAAATCAAGAACAAAAAAAGAAAAATATGTTTTAAATGATGAATCTGTTATTATAACTGAACAACTTTCTAAACAATTAGATGTAAAAGTTGGAGATATAATTAATTTAAAATTTAATGAAGAAGATATTCCAAGAGAAGTAAAAATATCTGCAATTACTCAAAATTATGTATCACATTATGTTTACATGACAGAAAATTTATATACAAAAACGTTTGCTAATAAAGTTATATATAATAATATTTATTCAAATTTGAAAGATGTTTCACTTGGTAATGAAATATTTATATCACAGCTACTTAAAAATGAAAATATAAACAATGCAAATCTTGTAACAGGAATAGGTGAAACTTTTAAAACATCTATGAATAGTTTAAATTATGTAGTTTTAGTTTTAATAATTGCAGCAGGACTTCTTGCTTTGGTTGTTTTATACAATTTATCTAATGTAAACATAAGTGAACGTATAAGAGAACTAGCTACAATTAAAGTACTTGGTTTTTATGATAAAGAAGTATCGTCATATGTAGATAGAGAAAGTATAATATTAACATTAATAGGAATAGGTTTAGGACTTATATTAGGACAATTTTTAAATTACTTTATAATAATAACTTGTGAATCAGATATGGCAATGTTAGTTAGAATAATAAAACCTATGAGTTTTGTACTATCAGCATTAATAACTATTGGTTTTTCTACATTTGTAAATATTTTAACACATTTTTCATTAAAAAAAATAGATATGATAGAATCACTTAAAAGTGTAGAATAAATAATAAATAGAAGGTATAAAAAAGTTGATTTTATTTCGACTTTCTGTGCCTTCTATTTGTTATTATATATTAATTCTTTTTCTATTGTAGTATTAGCGTATAAGAATTCATAAATTTTTACTACATTTTGATACATTTCATTATAAATATGAGTTATAACATGAATAATTAAAGAGGTATTTAACATGTTATCTACTAATAAAAATTATATATAATTTTTTCAAAAAAGGTGTTGCACTTGAAAGTGGAACCTTTAAAAATAATATAAATTTAGTAAAAATACAAAAAACTATTGCAAAAAAAAGAAAAATGAGATATACTAATTGTATGTTATTTATATCTAAAAAATAGCATAAAAGATATAATAAATCTTTGATTGATAATTACTTTTTTTAAGTATGGTTAATTTCTACATCATAATCATATTGTAAAAAAAGTAGTAATATCATAACACAGTACTATGGTTTGTAAGTAGTATAGAACCTTAGTATAAAATTAAAATATACTACTAAATAAAGAGGAGGAAAAAAATATGAAAAAAAAAGGAATAAGTCTAATAGTATTAGTCGTAACTATAATCGTCATAATAATATTAGCAGGAGCAGTAATACTGTCACTAACAAATAACAACCCAATAGAAGAAGCAAATGAAGCAGTATTTAAAAGTAACATAGAATCATATAACTCAGAAATAACGTTATATGTAGCAAAACAGTATACATCAACTACAGGAACATTTAGATTAGAGGACTTAAATAAAGACAGTAGTAATATAAAAAAAGAT
>JAVVTJ010000004.1:4491-52026 GCA_036653755.1 Clostridia bacterium | reverse complement strand
ATTTTTTATATTCTCCAATAGCTCAGTCGGTAGAGCATGCGGCTGTTAACCGCAGAAAGTTCGGTTCAAATCCGAAGGGGAAATCGTGAAGCCTAGTCGTTGAGCCATTCGTGGCTCAACCGATATAGGAATTAAAGCAAAAATACAGTAGTTTATACAGTAGCGTCGTTACTACTCAATGGAACTTATGGCTACTTATAGACAAAACAACAAAATTAGAAAAAATATTTTTATACATTCCTCGTTAGCTCAGTCGGTAGAGCATGCGGCTGTTAACCGCAGGGTCGTTAGTTCGAGTCTAACACGAGGAGCCAAACTCTTACAGTAGTAAATACAGTAGCGTCGTTGCTATTTAAAGTAAATAGAAGTTACTTATGACTATTTACACAAAAGAACTATAAAAAAACAAAACAATCAAAATGTTGATTTATACTAATAAAATAGTAAGTTAATAAATATAAATTATTTGTTAAAACAAGTATATTTTAGAAGGTGATAATATGTTGCAATTTACAGATAAAGAAAAAATAGAAAATTTTGATAAAATAACTAAAATGTTTTATGAATGTAATTTTGGGGAAATGTCTAAAAGCGAAATAGAATTATTAATGTTCAGTATTTATATTGATAAATTAATAAAAAACGAGTCTAACGATAGCGAATTAAATTATAATAACATTTCTAATTATAAAATAAGCAAAGAGTTAGGTATTACTCAAATGAGAGTAGATAATTTAAAAATAAAAAAACAATTAAAATATCCAATAAAATTTGATTGGCAAAAATCACTAGCAATATTATTAGATACCGCAAAATATGATAATGCATCTAAAAAAATAATTATTAATATTCCGGATCCAAATTTATACTATGAAATTCAGAATTTTATTGAATCTACAAATAATTATATAGAAATACAACTGAATAAAAAAATATTACAATTAAGAGTAGAAGTATTTATTGAATTAGCAATATACTGTGAAAATGAAAAAAATCAAAAAGCTATTATAAAAAAAATTAAAGAACAATTTAAAAATGATAAAAATTATTTTGAAACCAAGAATGTTGCTAGAGATTTAATTAGTGTTGGAGCTGATATCACAACTATTTTAGCAAATGTTAGCACAGTGTTTTCGCCGACAAATTACTTGTTTAATGGAATTGTAAAAATGATAGGAACATTAAATAATGGCATTTAGAGTAAAATTACTACATATAAAAAACAAATTAAAATGTAAATGCAATTCTAAAATGTATTTTATATTGTAATTTAATGATAAGTATTTGAAAAAAGGGAGCTTTAATATGGAAATGTTTTTGGGAATATTTGAAATTAGTTTTTGTTTTTGGATATTGGGGATATTTGCAATTATTGCAGAAAAAAAGCAAAATCAAAATAGTATTTATATTACGACAGTAGATTTTGCATTTTATAAAATGTTACTGAAATTAGGTGTATTTGTAATTCCAATAGTTTGGATATTTATGCTTTTTGGGATTGGATTTGAAAATTTATTTAAATATTTAGGAGAATATGGAATAATATTTGTATTACTAATGATGTTACTAATTCCATTTGCAATATTATTTTATATTATTATCAAACAAATAGTTAATAAATCAATCACTAAGAAAATTAAATTAACTGAAAATAAAAAACAAATATTAATATTAGGGTTGACATTTTTACTGACATTAATATATTTAATATTTTCTAGGTATATTTCATTCTTGATAGATAAGAACGAAATAGAAAACAATAAATATGCTTGTAGATATAGAAATGAAGAAGTTTCAATGTGGAAATATATTGGTAAAGATGTAGTAAAAAGATATATAGGAGAATATGTAACATATGATTCAATAAAAAAGTATGAAATAACAATAGATATAAATGCTGATGAAAAAGCACTTGTTAATTTGATTAACGATATTGCAAAAGGAACAGAAATTAATTCTGATAATGAAAAACATATATTTATTATTAAAAATCAAAACAAAAAAATTCAAAAATTATATAATTTTGATGAAGCTGAATTAGAGAAACTAATTAATATATTAATAGATAGTAATAATTGTAAAATATTATCGGAAGCCCCTAATCTATTTACTACTGATATGCAAAAAATATATGAAATAATAAAAAAATTAGGAATATTACCAAATAGTGAATCATATGTTATTGAAAGTTTATTATTCGAATATGGTATAAATGCTACTAAATTGAATAAAACATCAACTTTAAATAAAGCGACGGCAGAAAAAATAAAAGAATTTGATGAAAGAGTGAGTTATTTGATATCAAAAGGATGTAAATTAGAGAAAATAGTAGACATTAGGTACGATGAAGCTAACGAAGCAAGCTTTGAGTATATTCCAAGATTTATAGAGTTGAATTTATTGGCTCTAAAGAATAGTATTTTAGAAAAAGAATTTAAAGATGCGTTAATTTATAAAATTAATAAAGTAAGATACAAGTCAACGCAAGATTTAACTATATTAGAGTTGATACAATGATATAATAAAAGTACATAAAAATGAGAATTGCAAAATTCTATAGTTATGTACTTTTTACTAACACAAAAAAGTAATATAATATTAAATATTGTATTCCATTATTTAAATTTTTTACTTGGCAAATTCAGGTTATTATTTTTAAAAAAATATATTTTTATATGACATTAACAGTTATCTCGTAAAAAAGATTAATTTGACTGATTTTATTGACAAACACCCGATAAAGGTGTATAACATATGTTGGGAAAAAATAATGTAATTGATATAGAAGTTCAGAATAAGGCATTAAAACTAACAATAAATATTAAGAAAAATGAACTTGATGATATAGAGTATGTATTAAGCCTAATAAGTAATCATGAAAAAAGAATAAGATATAAAATAGATTATCATATAGGAAGTTTAATTAATTGAATTATATATTGAGATGAATGATACATTACCAATACGTAAAGAACGAGGTTTTACGAAATAATTAGATCATCAAAAACATAAAATTAAGTATTATTTATCAAAATATTTTAAAGACAAAATATTTGAATTTTATAACAAGCCAAATATAAGAAACTATCATATACCATCAGTTAGAAATTCTAGATATTATATCATAGGGGGATCAATTTTAGTATATCATATAAACAAAGTTTGTAAATATGTAATAATTGTATAAATTATAATTAAATTTTACTCTATTTTATGTAAGATAATATTCACATTTAATGACACTATTATTTTGAAAAATAATTACATTTTTATATTGACATTAACAGTTCTTTCTCTGGATATTTGAAGAGTTTAGAGGAAAAGGATATGGTAAAATATTAATTAATAAAGCTATGAAAGTACTAGGCTCTTTGAAATATAAAAATGTATATATATGGACAGATCAAGCACCAGATTTTTATAAAAAAATAGGATTTAAATTTACACAGATTATTGAAAAAAATGAGGGTGGAGAGGGAGAACTTTATACAAAAGAATTATAAAAATAATTATATTAATAATGTAAGAAATTAAAATATAATGATATTCGTGAAAATTAAGATATAGAAAGGATGGTGTAAATGATAACTAATAAATTAAAAGAAATAGAATGTGAAACTGTTGAGTATAAAAAAACTACAGGAGAATTAAAAGAGGGAATTATTTCGATAGCTTCTATCCTAAATAAGCACAATAAAGGTAGCTTATACTTTGGTATTAAAAATGATGGAACAATAATAGGACAACAAGTAAGTGATAAAACACTTCGTGAAATATCGCAGGAAGTCGCTAATTTTATTGAGCCTAAAATATTTCCAACAATAACAGATCAAATTATAAATGATAAGCATATAATATTAGTTGAATTTACAGGAGTGGACACACCATATTCGGCTTATGGTGAATATAGAATTCGTGTTGCTGATGAAGATAAAAAAGTGACAACTAAAGAATTAGAAAAATTATTTCATAAAAAATCCACTAATAACTGGGATAAAGAAATTAGCGAAAGTAGTATAGAAGATATAGATGAAGATATATTAAAACCTTTTCATATAAAAGGAGTAGAAACTAAAAGAATAAAATTTGAGTGGAAAGATATTAGAGATACAACAAATAGATTAAATCTACTTAAAGAAAATAATATATTAAATGCAGGGCACATAGCTTTTTCTAAAAAAGCTAAATTACCAGTAAAAATGGGAGTTTTTGCTACTGATACAAAAAACACAATAAATGATATGAATTATATAAAAACTAATTTATATGAAGCTTTAAATACTTGTGAATTGTATTTTAGAAACAATACGAAATGGAAAGTAGAATTTCCAAATGGCTCGAAATTAGGACTAAAAAGAGAAGAAATACCTGAAATACCATTCAATGCTTATCGAGAAGCACTTTTAAACTCATTTATACATAGAGATATGTTATCACCAATTGCTAATGAAGTATGTATTTTTAAAGATAGAATAGAGATTTATAATCCTGGAGAATTTAACAGTGAGTATAAAATAGAAGATTATTTAAAAGGTGGTGGAAGAAGCATTTGTCGTAATCAATTACTAGCAGATACTATCTATTTAAGTGAAGATATTGAGGCTTTTGGTACAGGATTAAAAAGAATAAATGATCTATGTAAAGAGGCAAATATAAAAGTTGATTTTATAAAAGAAAAAACTGGATTCGTTGTTAGATTTTGGAGAAAAGATGTAGAGTTAGAGTATATTAGAAAATTTGATATAAATATATTTTCAGAACAAGAAAAACAAATAATTTTATATTTAGAAAAAAATCAAACAATTGCAAGGAAACAAGTAGATAAATTATTAAAAATTAATGCAAGAACTTCACAAAGAATATTAAGTAAGCTAGTGGAAAAAAGTATTATTGAATCAAGTGGAGGTTCAAAAAATATAATATTTAAATTAAAATAATTATTTACGACAAATTCGCGACAAATTCGCGACAATAAATAAAACTGATAATGATATAATAAAAGTACATAAAAATGAGAATTGCAAAATTCTATAGTTATGTACTTTTTACTAACACAAAAAAGTAATATAATATTAAATATTGTATTCCATTATTTAAATTTTTTACTTGGCAAATTCAGGTTATTATTTTTAAAAAAATATATTTTTATATGACATTAACAGTTATCTCGTAAAAAAGATTAATTTGACTGATTTTATTGACAAACACCCGAAGATAGCAGTAATATATATTTACTGCTTTTTTGTTATTGCTTTATAATTATTTATATGTTATAATATAAAAAAATAGTAAATTAAGTAAATATAGTTAATGTTATATAAAGGAAGTTGATAGTATTGAATAAAATAAAGAAAACATTATGGATTTGTGTATTAATAAATATAATATTTAGTTTTGTAGAATTTGTTAATATAATTACACCAACGTATATAATAATTTTACTTGCATTTATATATTTAAATTCAGTAGAAAATAATAAAATAAGTAAATATATAACTATTTTATTTGCAAGTATAGGTGTTATAATTAGTATTTTAGGATTTGGTACTATATCTATTATAATCTCTAGTATATTAATTATATCTTGTTATATATATGAAAAGATAACAGTTAATTCACAAAAAAAATATGACGAAAAATTTAAGAAAAATAAAGAAGAAGATTTTAGTGAAATAGTTATTCCATATATTGAAGGATATGATCTAAATAAAATAAAGAATACATTTAATAATTATGTTGGAAATTATGATAAAAATAATTATATAGTTAATATAAAAAAATATCATACATTTTGTACTGCTAATAATTGTTTTAATATAGCTAAAAGTTTAAAATTAGATAATGAAGGAAAATATTTGGCATATTTAATAGGTATTTTGCATGATATAGGTAGATTTGAAGAGGTACAAAAATTTTCTAAATTAGAAGATAATAACCCTATGGATCATGGGGATTATGCATATGATATATTAAAATCTGGATTACTTAGAGAATATATATTAGATAAATCGTTTGATGATATAATTTTAAAAGCAGTAAAAAATCATAATAAATTTGAAATTAAAGATTGTAATGAAACAGAAAAAATGTATGCTCAAATTATAAGAGACGCAGATAAATTAGATATTTTTAAAAGATTAAGTGAAGGTACTTTTTTAGATGATTATAAAGTAACAAAAGAAATGTATATTTCTGATGAAGTAAAACAGACTTTTAAAAAATTTCAAACTATGAATTTTAATATTGTAAAAAATAAAGCAGAACAAGTAATACTTAGATTATCTATGGTATTTGATATACAATATAAATATACATTAAAAAAATTAATAAAAAACAACTATATGGCTAAATATCTGAATTTTCTTACATTAAATGATGAAACAAGAACGTATATAAATAAATGTTTAGATGAGATATATGTGTATATTGAAAATAAATTATATAATTTATAAAATATGTATTTAATTACTATTGACATTTTAAAGATGGTGTAGTATAATCTTTCTAAATAGTAATTGTTACTATTTAGAAAGGAATTACATATGAGATATTCAAAACATAGAGAAGAAATTTTAAATATTATAAAAAATATTGATAGTCATCCTACGGTTGAAGATATATATATTTCAATGAGAGAAAAAATTCCAAATATTAGTTTAGGAACAGTTTATAGAAATATTAGTATATTATATGAAATGGGTTTAATTAAAAAAATACCACTCAATAATAGACCAGATAGATTTGATAAAACATTAACTAATCATTATCATATGATATGTAAAAAATGTAATCAAGTGTATGATATATTTAGTGATGAATTAAATATGTTAAATAAAAACATATCTAATGAAGTAGGACATAATATTGAATCTTCAGATATAACTTTTTATGGAATATGTCATGAATGTAATTTAAAAGAAGGGAAGTAAGAATTATGGAATTAAAAGGAACAAAAACAGAAGCTAATTTATTAGCAGCATTTGCAGGTGAATCTCAAGCAAGAAACAAGTACACATATTATGCTTCAAAAGCAGCAAAAGATGGTTATGTACAAATAGGTAAAATATTTGAAGAAACTGCTGGCAATGAAAAAGAACATGCTAAAATGTGGTTTAAATTATTACATGGTGGTGAAGTTCCATCAACAACTGAAAATTTAAAAGATGCTGCAGCTGGAGAAAATTATGAGTGGTCAGATATGTATGCAGGATTTGCTAAACAAGCTAAAGAAGAAGGATTTGATGAAATTGCATTTTGGTTTTCTGAAGTAGCTAAAATAGAAAAAGGACATGAAGAAAGATATTTAGAATTACTTAAAAATGTAGAAGAAGGAAAAGTATTTGAAAAAGATGATGTTATGGTTTGGAAATGTTCAAACTGTGGACATATACATGTAGGAAATATTGCTCCAAAGGTATGCCCAGTTTGTAAACATCCACAAGCATATTTTGAGTTAGAAGTTAAAAATTATTAATAACAAAAAAAGAAAAATCTTAAATTTTAAGATTTTTCTTTTTTTATTATTCATCTTTTAAAAATAATTTACATTTACAAATGCCAGTTGCAATAAATTCATCACAAGGGCAAAGTGTAGTATCATCTGCATTTACTCTACAAGGACAATGTCCATCTTTTTTTTGAATTCCTTCTATTATTTGTTTAACATAATCACTATTTTTATTTAATCTATAACCTTTCATATTGCCTCCTACTCATATATACATAATATATTCATATATATTTATTATATCACATATATTTAAAAAGTAAATATATATTTTAAATAAAGGTGGAGTTATGAATAAAATTTGGTCTTCTATTATATTAATAAGTATTATTATCGCATTTTTAACTGGTATTCCAGATGTTATACTTTCTACCTGCGTAAATGAAAGTAAAACATCAATAGAAAATATACTAACTCTTGCTGGTATGCTTTGTTTTTGGAGTGGTATTTTTAAGATATTTGAAAATACTTCATTAATAGAAAAATTATCAAATGTTATAGATAAAATAACATGTAAAATATTTAATAAAAATGAATTAACAACAAAAGCTAAAAAAAACATATCACTTAATATAACAAGTAATATATTAGGAATAGGAAATGCTGCTACTGTAAATGGAATTAAAGCTATGGAAGAGATGAATAAAATAAATAAATCTAATAAAGCAAGTAATAATATGACAAAATTTGTTTTAATAAATACTGCTTCACTTCAATTAATTCCTACATCTATGATAGCTTTAAGAACATTATATGGTTCTAAAAATCCAACGAATATATTGATTCCAGTGTTAATTGTAACAGCTGTTTCACTTATTGTAGGATTAGTAAGTATAAATATTTTAAATAAAATAATGAAGTAGGAGGATATATGTTAAATTATATAATAGTAAGTGCTATTCCTCTTATGATATTTATTATAGTATTAGTAGGATTAAAAGAAAAAAAAGATGTGTATGCATTATTTATACAAGGAGTTATAGAAGGATTAAATGTTGTATACAAAATATTTCCATATATTATGGGTATAACAATTGCAATTGGCCTTTTAAAGGCAACAAATACACTTGATATAATACTATCACCTTTTATACCTTTTCTTACTAAAATTGGAGTTCCAGAAGATATAATTCCACTTATGATATTAAGACCGTTATCTGGTGGTGCATCAACTTCTCTTGTTATGGATATATTTAAAACATCAGGTCCAGATTCTATGTCAGGAAGAATAGCATCTATAATAATGGGGGGAACAGAAACAACAATATATACAATAAGTATATTATTTGCTTCAACAGATGTAAAAAATATACGTGGAACATTAATAGCAGGATTATTAGCTGATGTAGCTGGAATAACAGTAGCAATTATTTTAGTTAATTTGGGATTAGTTTTGTAATATTTAGTTATAATATTTTACAAAGCTAGCCCTAAGTATTGTATATAAATATGATATATGATATAATTTTTAAAAGAGGGTAAATATGAATATAAAGAATATAATTAGAAATGAAAAAATATATCCTATATATAGAATGTTTGGTTATGATTATTTATTTTATTCTGTTATTTCATTTTTGTTTTATACTATAACAAAAGGTATAACAGTAGGACAAGTAATGTATTTATCAGCTTTTAGTGCTATTTTTATAGCAATACTGCAAGTTCCTACAAATTATATTGTTGAAAAAATAGGTTTTAAAAAAAGTATGATACTTGGAAATTTATTTTGGATAATACATTGTATAATATTAATTATAGCACCAAGTTTTGAATTATTTGCATTAGCAGAAGCAATTTGTTCTTTTGGAACTTGTTTAAAAGGTTTATCTGAAACACAGATATTATATAGTAGTTTAAAATATACAAAAAATAGAAAAAATTTTGGTAAAATAGAAGGAAAAGGAGTTTCATATTATTATTATTTTGAAGCTATATCTGCACTTTTTGTAGGAGCTTTATTTGAAATAAATAATTATCTGCCAATGATATGTACACTTACATTTTTAATTATATCATTTGTAACATCAATGTTTTTTGAAAATGTAAAAGAAGAAGATACTAAAAAATCTAATGTAAAAGATTATTTAAAAGGTTTTAAATTAATACTTAAAAGTAAAAGAGTTATATCAATATTTATATATGCTTTTGTAATATCTGGATTTGTTGTAGTTGCTAAAACATTACAAAAAAGTACAATTGTAGAGTTACAAGTATCACCAATTGAATATTCATTAATATTTGCTGTAATAACTTTATGTGTTGGATTAGGATCAAGTATACAATATAAATTTGAAAAAATAACTGGTAAAAAAACTTTAACTGTTATAGGAACATCATATATAATTTTAATTTGTTTGTTAGGTATAATAAATATAATAATTACAAATAGATACTTAGCTTTAATATTTTCAATTGTAATACTTATAGTACATAATATATTACAAGGAATTTATAGAATATCAATTAAGAAATATATGAATAATTTTACAACACATCATATAAGAGGTAAAATTTTATCAGTATTTTATATATTTGAAGCAATAGGTAAATCATTACTTTTATTTCTATCAGGACTAATAATAGATAAAGTAGGAACTAATATAACTTCTGTTATAATAGGAATAATAGGTATAATAGTAATATTAATAATATTAAAATATTTAAAAAAACATTTAGGATTAAAGCCAGAACAGTATAATGAAAACGATATATTTGGAATGGATATAAAAAATAAATAAAATATATATGAGAGGAGATGAATTAAATGAATTCAATAGAAGAAACAGTTTTTATTTCAACAATGATAAGCTTTTTTACAACATTTTCAACTTTTATAATTGGTTATTATATATTACTTATAATAGCAAGATGGAAAGTATATACAAAATCTAATAAAGCAGGATGGATAACTTTTATACCAATATATAATGAAGTAGTATTATTTCAAATAGCTGGAATATCACCTTGGTTATTACTTTTATACATAGTACCAATTGTAAATATTATAGCAATACCAGTAATTGAAATAATAAAAAATGTAGGTATTTCAACAAAGTTTGGTAAAGGAACATTATTTACAATAGGATTAATATTTGTAACACCTATATTTTATATGATATTAGGTTTTGGAGATGCTAAATATAATAGTATAGAAGAATAAAACTATAAAAAAATCTCATAAAATTAACAATAGTTAATTTTATGAGATTTTTTATATTACTTTTTTCTAAACTTACCGTTTTTGTCTATAAACCCCCATAGTCCATTTTCGTCCTTAAATCCCCATGATTTGTTAACTTTAACTTTTGCAAAATCATTTTCAAAATCGCAGACTTCAAGATATCTAGGTATGCAAATTTGTTTTCCTTCTTGATTTACAAATCCCCATAATCCATTAAGTTTAACTTTTGCAAAACCGTTTTTAAAACAACTAATGTCATCATATTTAGGTATGCAAATTTCAGTTCCATCTTGGTTTATAACTCCCCATAAACCATTAAACTTAACTTTAAAAAAAAGTCCAATTCCGTGTATATCATCATAATATGCAACTTTTGAATTTGTGGTTATCCGCACAGCACTTTCGATTTTCATAATATAATCCTCCTAAAATTTTTATAATGTAAGTTATATTTATTCAATAATTGCTAATTAGCATTAAAATACCCCCTTTTTGATATTATTTTTTAATAGTTGAATTTACTACTAAAATTGGGTATATCTATATTTGACTTTTAAATTATATCATATTTTAATTGAAAAATCAAATATTATGTAAATAATTATATTAAAATGATACTAAAATAAAGAGAAAACTTAAAATATATCGTAAAGTAACATTTTAGAATATAGTGTACTTAGAAATAGTAGTAAATATACTGCTATTTCCTTTTTTGTCATTTTTAGATATAACTAGTCTTTTTTTTTATATTTAAGTTATATATTTTTACAAATATTTCATTTTAATTGTAGTATAACATATATAAATAATAGGAGATATGATTATGGAAGAAGTTTTAAATGTTTTACCAATAGGTATAAAAAAAATACTTAGTAATATAAGTTCAAGTAATAGCTTTTTAACTGAGATAAGACTTAGAGTAAATAGAAAAGTTATTATATATATAGCAGGTAAGGAAATTATATTAGATTATATTACAACTTTAAAAGATTTGTTAGATATATTAGTAAATGTATCTAGTAATTCTATATATGCTATACAAAATGATATAAATCAAGGATTTGTAACAATAAAAGGTGGACATAGAATAGGTATTTGTGGTGAAGTTGTTATAGATAATGGAAAAATTTTAAATATAAAAAATATAAGTAGTATGAATATAAGAATTGCAAGAGAAATAATAGGAGCATCAGATAAAATATTACGCTCTATTGTAACTGGTAAATATTTTCAAAATACTTTAATTATATCACCACCAGGTGCTGGTAAAACTACAATTTTAAGAGATATAATAAGGCAGCTTAGTAATGGAATTGTAAATTTACATGTTGATGGCTTAAATGTAGGTTTAGTTGATGAAAGAGGAGAAATAGCAGCAACTCATAATGGAATAAATGCGTTAGATGTTGGTTTAAGAACTGATGTACTATCAAATATTTCTAAAAGTTTAGGTATATTAATGTTAGTAAGAAGTATGGGAGTTCAAGTTATTGCTACTGATGAAATAGGTACTAAAGAAGATATAGAAGCTATAAAATATGCAAGTTTATCAGGTGTTAATTTAATATTTACAATGCATGGAAAAGATGAAAAAGATGTGTTTAAAAAAGAAGGTATAAAAGAGTTAATATCAGAAAATTTATTTGAAAATATCATTATTTTATCAAATAGAAATGGACCTGGAACAATTGAAAAAGTATATAAAATAAATAGTGATAAAATGGAGGTAGTTTAAATGTTTGTAGTTAAAACATTACTTCGGTTTAGTAATAATATCAATAACAAGTTATTTAGGATATTTAAAGTCTAAAAAGTTATATGATAGAGAATATATATTAAGAGAAATGATTACATTTTTAACTAGTGTAGAAAATGAAATAAAGTATTGTTTAAGTTTACTTCCTAATGCATATGAAGTGTCAAGACTTAGATTAAATACTGTATTAAAAGATGCAATTGGTAATATTGTAGTAGATATGCTTAAAAATGATAATATAGATAAAAGTATAGTTGAAAATATTAGTAAAATAGAAGGATTATTAGATTATGATAAAAATGTTATAATTTCTACTTTAAAAAATTTAGGTAGAAGTAACGTAGAAGGACAAATAAATATAATACAAAATAATATTTCAATACTTGAAAATCAAATTAAAGAGGCAAATGAAGTTAAACTTAAAAGTTCTAAAATGTATAGAACAATAGGAACAATTTCTGGACTTATTATAGTAGTACTTTTTGTTTAATTTGGGGGTAGTTATATGAATATAGATTTACTTTTTAAAATAGCTGGAATTGGAATATTAGTATCAGTTTTAAATCAGGTACTTACAAAATCAGGTAGAGAAGAACAAGCTATGCTTACTACTTTAACTGGACTTGTTATAGTACTTATGATAGTTGTAAATGAAATAGGAACATTATTTGAAACAGTTAAAACAGTATTTAAGTTATAGAGGTAATATATGGAAGTTATAAAAATAGTAGGTTTTAGTATATTTGCACTTTTTTTAGTGCTTACAATTAAAGAACAAAGAAAAGATATAGCACTTATTTTATCAATTGCAACTGGTATTGGTTTGCTTATGTTTTCTATTACTAAAATATCTATTGTTGTAAATATGCTAGATGATTTAATTTTAAAATCTGGTATAAACAAAGATTTTTTTATAATCATTATAAAAGTTACAGGTATTTCATATATAATAGAATTTGCTAGAAATATATGTATTGATGCAGGAGAATCAGCTATTGCAACTAAACTTGAAATAGCTGGTAAAGTAATAGTAGTTACATTATCACTTCCACTTATATCAGCATTAGTAGATGTTTTAAGTAGCGTTATATAAAGAAGGTGTTATACATAAGAAAAATAATAATTGGTATAATTTTGATGGTTATATTATTGAATAATATTTATGCCAAGCAAATAGATACATTAGGACTTGATAATTATGTAAATGTTATGCAAGAAAATATTGAAAAAAGTGATTTAGAAGATGTTTTCAATATACAAGAAATAACAAGTTCATTAATGGTAGGAAAAGGTTTTGATTATTCAACTACAATTAGTAAAATACTTAACTTGTTTTTTAAAGAAGTCTTTATAACATTAAAAAGTTCAATAAGTATAATAATTATTTTAGTTGTAATTGCTTTACTTAAAAATTTAGAAATAGAAGAAGGAAGTTCAATAATAAAAATAGCAGATTTTGTATGCTTTTTAAGTTTATCAATTATACTTTTAACAAACTTTATACAAGTAATTCAAACATTTAAAGGAACATGTAATACTGTAACTACATTAATGCAAATAATATCTCCATTTTTAATGGGAATTTTAGTTATAACAGGAGCAGTAACAACAACTGGAATTGTACAACCATTAATTCTTTTTGTTACATCATTTATAGGTTTTGTTATAACAAATATAGTAGTACCATTTTTAAGTATATCAGTAGCATTTAATATAATAGATAGTTTAAATTCAAAAATTGGTTTATCTAAACTTGGAAAAATATTTTCATCATCTAGTATGTGGATTATAGGAGTTACTTTTACATTATTTTTAGGAATATTATCACTTCAAACAACTGTTACATCATCAGTAGATTCACTAGCTATAAAAACAACATCGGCTGCAGTTTCTAACTTTGTACCAGTTGTAGGAAAGTTTTTTGCAGATAGTTTTGAAACAGTAGTAGGAGCAGCAAAAGTTGTAAATAAAGTAGGCGGAGTAGTTGGCATAATATCAGTTATAGCTGTAATGATTATTCCAATAATAAAAATAGTAGTTATTTGGATAATATATAGTATATTATCAGCAATATGTCAGCCAATATGTAAAGATGAAAAAATGATAAAAGTTATATCAAATTTTGCAGGAATATATAAAACATTATCAGGTATTTTAATTGGAGTTGGACTACTTTTTGTTATATCAATAGGTATAATATTAAATGTTGGTTCAAGTATTATAAAATAGAGGCTTTAGTCTAAATATAGAATCTAAAGTTCAAGGGGGAACATATGATAGAAGGATTTAAAAGTTGGATAAGTGCAATTTTATGCACAGGTATATTTATATCTATTTTGGAACTTATATTGCCAAAAACAAAAATGAAAAAATATATATATGTTTTAGTTGGAATAATAACAACTATAACAATAATATCTCCAGGTATTGATTTATTAAATAACAAAGATATAGCTAAAAGTGTTTCTTCTGTTATAGAAAACTTTTCTGGAAATGTAAATATAAATAATGAAGATAAAATAGAAGAGTATAAAAAAAATCAAGAAGAAAATGTTAAAAAAGAATTTCTAAATAGTTTAGAAAATGATATAAAAAATAAACTTGCATTTAAAGATGTAGCTGTAAATGATATATATATATTACTTGCTGAAAATTATGATATACAAAAAATTCAAGTTAAAATTAAAAAATTAAAAAATTCAAGTTTTTTAACTGTAAATGAATTAATTGAATATATAAATAATGAATATGATATAGCATATAGTAAAATAGAAGTGATTGAAAGTGGTGAATAAGTATGGGAAATTATTTAGAAACTTTAAAAAATATAACAAAAGATAAAAAAAAAGAAAAATTAATATATATTTTGGTACTTTGTGTAGTTTTGTTTGTAGCTATTTCATATATATTTAATGATAAACCTAAAGCTGAAGTAGCAAAAGTAGGAAATGTTATTACTAATGAAACTACTAGTATAGAATCTAAAACAGAAGAAAAACTAGCTAAAATATTATCAGAAATATCTGGTATAAATGATGTATCTGTAATGATAACATATACTTCTGATAAAAGATTAAATCCTGTTTATGATGTAAAAGAAGAAGAAAAAGAAGGCCAAAAAATAGTTGATAAAAAAGTTGTATATAATGAAGAAAATAGTAAAAAAACTGTTGTTGTAGAAAGTATAGAAATGCCAAAAGTAGAAGGAGTCATAGTTGTAGCAACTGGAGCAAGTACTACTGATATAAGGTCTAAAATAGCAAATGCAGTATCAGCAGTAACTAATATTGGAGTATACAAAGTTCAAGTATTTGAAAAGAAAGGGTGAGAATATATGAAGTTTCTAAATTTATTTAAAAAAGGAAAATTAGCAGTTATATCAATAACATTAATGCTTGTTGTAGCTGGATATATTAATTATGAATATAACCCTGAAAGAGAAAAAAACTTAGGTCAAACTGTGTATGTAAATGGAAAAGATAGTACTAATATAAATACAGTTAAAATATATGAAGAAAGTAAAAAAGAAAAAAATAAATATGAATATTCTAAAAAAGAAGAAAGTAGTATATCAGTATTTAAACATGATAGAGATAATATGTTTTCAGAACTTAGTGAAAATTATAGAGAAATGATATCAAATAAAAATACAGCTTCTAATAAAATTAATGAATATCAAACTAAATTAAATGAACTTTTAACAAGAAAAAATTTAATAACAATGGTTGAAAATATAATTAAATCAAAAGAAATTGATGATGTAGTAATAATTCCAACTAATAATGATAATTTAAATGTTGTTATAAAATCTAAAAAAGAAATTACAAAAGAACAAATAGCAAAAGTACAGCAAATATTAGTAGATCAATTTGGAATTAATGCAAATAAAATAACAATAACAGTCAGTACTAGCTAATTTTTTATGTAAACAACGTAAAAGTCTTGACACATAGTAAATATTGTAGTATAATATTTATGTATCAAATATTTAGCTTTAACAAAAAATTTGTAAAAGGAGAAAAAATATGGGAGCAGGGTATAAGATTGATTCGTACTATTTTCTTGTAAAAGATTTATTAGAGGAAAGTAAAACATCAAAACAGATCAGAGGAGTACTATATAAATATAATATTTCTAATGTTGAAATACTTCAATATATAATCTTAAATTATATATTTTCTATTGAAGATGAAAATTTAAAATCTGAGGTAGTTGATATGCTTGCAGAGGCAAATAATATTCCTATTATTACAGAATGCAATTCAGTAATAAACCATGGCTGTAATATGGAAAAGTACATCAAAGGAAAAAGTAAAATAAAAATTGCAAAAAAAAGGTTTTATATTTGTATTGATCTAATTAATATGTCAAGTGTTCTTCAAACAAAGAAAATGAAAATTGAAGAAGAAAATTCTAGTAAAAGAAGCGAAACAGGAGTATATTCTAGACATCGTTATAGAAGAAGTACAAGTATGTACGATTAACTTTAAAAGCATCACAAATAATTTGTGATGCTTTTGTTTTGTAAAATAGTGTGTAGTCCTTGAAATTAAGGTATAAATAATATATAATGTATATATATTTAAATAAAGGGTGATTGTTATGTTAAAAATATATAATACATATAGTAGAGAAAAAGAAGAATTTAAATCAATAAATGATGGAATTGTTACAATATATACATGTGGCCCAACAGTATATAATTATGCTCATATTGGAAATTTAAGAGCATATATTTTTATGGATATTTTAAGAAAAGTTTTAAAATATAATGGGTATAAATTAAATCATGTAATGAATATAACAGATGTAGGTCATATGACTTCTGATGCTGATGAAGGTGAAGACAAAATGCTTAAAGCTTCAAAAGAAAAACATATGTCTCCAATGGATATTGCAAAAATATATTCAGATGCTTTTTTAAAAGATATATCAAAATTAAATATACAAATTCCTGAACATATAACTAAGGCTACTGATCATATAAAAGAAATGGAACAGTATGTTATAGATATCATTAATAACGGTTATGCTTATGAAACAAGTAAAGGAATATATTACGATACATCAAAAGATTTAACTTATGGAGAACTTTCAAAAGTTAAATTAGAAGATCAAAAAGCAGGTGCTAGAATTGATGTAGATAATGAGAAAAAAAATCCATTAGATTTTGCATTATGGATAAAAGCTCCAAAAGAACATATTATGAAATGGAATAGTAAATGGGGAGAGTGTTACCCTGGATGGCATATTGAATGTAGTGCTATGAGTAAAAAATATTTAGGTGAAGTTTTTGATATACATACAGGTGGAGTAGATCATATTGCAATACATCATGAAAATGAAATAGCACAATCAAGAGGTTGTACTGGTAAAAATCCAGCTCATTATTGGATGCATTCAGAGTTTTTACTAATTGATGGTGGAAAAATGTCTAAAAGTTTAGGAAATGTATATACTATAAATGATATTGAAAAAAAAGGTATTGATGCATTAGCTTATAGATATTTAGCATATACTTCACATTATAGAAATAAATTAAATTTTACATGGGATGCTATAGAATCTAGTAACAATTCTTTAATTAATATGAGAAAGTTATATAATGAACATTTAAATGGATCGGAAATTATTGATAATTCTGTTATAAATAATTATAAAGAAGAATTTAAAAATTGTATAAATGATGATTTAAATATTCCTATGGCTATGTCAGTAGTATGGCAAGTTTTAAAAGCAAATAAATCAAAAGATTATGCTAAGCTATTACAAGAATTTGATCTAATTTTATCTTTGGATTTAGATAAAAAAGAAAATGATATAATTTTGCCAGAAGAAATAAAAGAAATAGTTGATGAAAGAAAATTAGCAAGAGAAAATAAAGACTTTAATATGTCTGATGTATTAAGAGATAAATTATTAGATTTAGGATATAAAGTTTTAGATACAAAAGATGGACAAAAAATAGATAAAGTTTAAGGTAAAATTAAATATAGTAAAATAAATAAAATTAACAAAGGATGTGATATATTTGCCTATTTTAGATAAAAATGATATAAATCAAGTTCAAAAATATAATAAATTTTTGCAAGATAATAATGCTTCTGCAATGCAAAGTTTAAACTGGGGAAGTGTTAAGTCTAATTGGATTCAAGAAGCTATATATATAGAAGAAAATAATGAAATAATAGCAGTAATGACAATACTTTTAAATAAAGTTCCAGTATTTAATTCATATATGATGTATGCTTCAAGAGGACCTGTATGTGATATTAATAATATAGATATAGTTAAAAAATTAATTAAAGAGGCAAATATTATTGCTAAAAAATATAAAGCATTTGTACTTAAATTTGATCCTGAATTTAAATCTAATGAAAAAGTTAAAAAATTATATTTAGATAATGGCTTTAATGTTGTGCAAGGTAGTAATGTTATTCAACCAAGACATAATATGGTGCTTAATATAGCTAATGAAACAGAAGAAAATTTAATGAAAAGATTTGCTGAAAAAACAAGATATAACATTCGTGTAGCTATAAAAAAAGGTGTTAATGTTAGATATTCTAGAAGAGAAGAAGATTTAAAAATATTTTATAATTTGTATGTAGAAACAACTATAAGAGATAAAATAGGTTGTAGACCATATGAATATTTTAAAAGAATGTTAGATACCTATGATGAAAATCAGCTTAGAATATATATTGCAGAGCATGAAGAAATACCGTTATCTAGCGCAATTGCTTTAAATTATGGTGGTAAGATGTTCTATATTTATGGAGCAAGTAGTAATGAAAAAAGAAATTTAATGCCAAATTATTTAATGCAATGGGAAATGATTAAATGGGGCTTAGAGAATAAATGTAATAATTATGATTTTGGTGGAGTTTTTGAGTTTACAAATGAAAATGGATTGTATAAATTTAAATCTGGATTTTGTAAACAAGAAGGTGTTACTGAATATATAGGAGAAATAGATAAAGTATATAATCCTGTTATATATTTTGCATATACTAATTTAGCACCAAAATTTCAAAAAATAAAAAGAAAATTTAAAAGAATATAATATAATAAAAACTATTACATATATTAATATAAAGAGGTATATGTATGGATAATAAAAAAGTATTAAAATTACAAATAATAGGATTTTTTGTAATTTGTATAATAGGAACTTTATTACATTTTGTTTTTGAACTTTCAGGAAATAATATATATTTAAGTATATTTGTACCTATAAATGAAAGTGTTTGGGAACATTTAAAACTTGGAACATTTGCTACAATTATATTTATGATGTATGAACATATAATAATAGGAGATAAACCAAATTATGTTACAGCTAAATTTTTTAGTATAATAACTCAAATATTAACTATTTTATTAATATATTATACATATACAAGTGTAATAGGTAAACATATAATATATATTGATATATTATCATTTATTTTAGCAATTAGTTTAGGTCAAATAGTTTCGTATAAAATATTAACAAATAAATATATCAATGAAACAATTCATATAATATTATTATTTGAATTACTTATATTTTTGTTTGTATTATTTACATTTATTCCACCTAAATTAGATATATTTAAAGATCCACAAACTAATAAATATGGATTAGAAAAGGGGAAATATAATGCCAAGAATATCATTTAAACCAGGTACATTTGTATATCCACTTCCAGCAGTTATGGTAACATCTGGAGATATGGAACATTCAAATATACTAACAGTTGCATGGACTGGAATAGTATCCTCAGATCCTGCAACAACATATGTATCAATACGTAAAGAAAGATATTCGTATGATATAATTAAAAAAAATATGGAATTTTGTATAAATTTAACTAACGAAGATTTAGCTTATGCAACTGATTTTGTTGGCGTAAGAAGTGGAGAAAAAATAGATAAATTTGAAGTATTAGGATTAACTAAAGAACAAGCTACTATTGTTAAATGTCCTATGATAAAAGAAAGTCCTGTTTCTATTGAATGTAAAGTTATAGAGATAAAAGAAATGGGAAGTCATGATATGTTTTTAGCTCAAATAGTAGCTGTTAATGTAGATGATAAATATATGGATAGTACAAATAAATTTGATATGGATAAGTGTAAATTAATAGCATATTCTCATGGTGAATATTATTCACTTGGTAAAAAATTAGGCAAATTTGGTTTTTCTGTTAAAAAATAATGTATAATATCTCATAAATGTAGAATAATATTTATGAGGTGTTTTTTATGAATGAAAATGTAGAAATGTTACAATATATATACCAAAATGCTGGTATGGGAAAAGTAACTATAAATCAAATATTAGAAGATATAAAAGATTTAGAGTTTAAAGATGTTATTTTAGAACAATTAAAAGATTATGAATATGTAACACAAAAATGTGAAAAGTTATTAAGTGATGAAAATAAGTATCCAAAAGATTTAAAAATAAGCACTAAAATAATGACATACTTTGGAATAAAAATGAATTCACTCAAAGATGATACATCATCACATATAGCTGAAATGATGATAAATGGTAGTACAATGGGAATAACACAAATTACTAAAAATTTAAATGATTATAAAAATATTGATAATGAAATAAAAGATTTAGCAACAAGATTACTTAAAATTGAACAAGATAATATAGAAAAATTAAAACCTTATTTATAATAAAAAAATGTAATATTAAAAAATATAATGGAATATTAAGCTTTTATTTTATTTTTTACTTTATAAGTATTACAAATTAATTTAATTTACATAATATTTCTTTACTTTTAGTAGTAAATATGATATAATACTATAAAAATTTTTAGTAGTTGTTGTACAAATTTGTATGATAGATAATATCAAGGAGGAAAATATGGAAAAATCAACATTAAGTTTAGCTTTAGGAATTACAGATGATCGGGTTAAATTAGGCGAAGCAATTATTATTACAGGTAACATGGTTAAAAAAATGAATGAACTTCAAATATTAAAAAAAGGCAGTTTAGTATATTTTTTAGAAGATGTGAAAAATTTTAGAGTTAAATCTATAGGAGAATATGCTAATAATATTATTAAACATTCAAGCAATACAAGTGATATAATTGGACTATTATGTTCAAATGAATGTTTAGACAAAGGTATTTGTTTTAAAAATGAATATTCGAATTACAAAATCGAGGCTAAAACTTATAGTTATTTGTATTTAAAATTGTGGCCAAAAATAGCTCAAATTATAAGTAAAGAACTTGAAAATGGAAAGGTTGATATAAAATTTTATTTGAAAATAACAGAAAAAACGTATAAAAATTTCTATCCAGACTTAAACAGTAATAAGAAAAAAGTAGGAAAATTACGGGATGACATTTATATCTGGATGAGATATAATGTTTTAGGCAATATTTACAGTAAATACAAAATAAAAATTACTTCAGAAAATGAAATCTTAATTCCAATAGAATTTCGTAACCTATAACAAATTAAAAACAATCTTAATTTATTTGAGATTGTTTTTTTATAACTTATTTCATATAACTTATTTCATATAACTTATTTCATATAACTTATTTCATATAACTTCAATATTCTTACTTTACTTATTACACTTTAAGTGATATAATAATAACCATGAAAAGTGAGGTTTTAAAATTGAAAGAAAGAGAAGAATTAAAACATTTTGGAATTGCTACATTTGTAGGTAGTGATTATGTTTCATTAAATGAAATAGATAAGTATGAAGTTAGTGTAATTGGAGTTCCTGATGAGATGGGTGCTTCATATAGATTAGGAATGCAGTATGCACCAAGAGCTGTTAGAGAACATTCTATGTGGAAACGTATTGACGGAATGGAATGTTATGATTACGATAATAGATGTATTGTTAAAACAAATAAATTAGATATTTGTGATTTAGGAGATTTAAATGTAAGACAAGGAGATCAAGAAGCAACTTTACAAGAATTAATTAGGGTATCTAGTATTATGAAAGAAAAAACTTTTCCTGTTATGATAGGAGGAGATCATTCTATAACATATGGAGGATATATTGGTGTTAAAAAAGGTGGGAATTTTAAAAAATTAGGATTACTTCAATTTGATGCACATAATGATACTGAACCAGATACAGAATTTTTACCTAGAATATGTCATTCAAATCAATTTACAAAATTAATAACTGAGGGACATTTGGATGGAAATAATCATGTAGTAATAGGTTTACGCGGTATTGTAAATAAAGTATGGAATGATTTTAGCGTAGAGCAAGGTATTACTGTAATAACAGCTAATGAATTTAATAATCAAGATAGTAGTAGAGTACTAGAATTTTTAAAAGATAAATTTAAAGATTGTGATGGAGTATATGTAACTTTTGATATGGATTGTTTAGAAGCAGCATATAGTGAGGGTGTTGGTACTCCAAAATATAATGGACTTAAAATAATGAAAGTATTAGATATAATTAGAGGCTTAAAAGATATAAATGTTGTAGGATTTGATGAAGTTGAACTTAACCCAGTTCAAGATGCTAGTGGTATTACAAGTTTTATAGCTTGGGAGATATTATATAATTTTTTAGCAATTGGATTAAATAAAGATAATTTAAATAAAGGAGAGAAATAATTATGAAATTAGAAATTAAATATTCTAAAATATATGAAATCTTAAAAAATGAGAATATTTTAGTAGAAAGTAAACAAACAGTAGCTAATAATATTAATTATATTTCTTATGATTCAAGAGATATAAAAGAAAATACCTTATTTTTTTGTAAAGGAAAAAATTATAAAGAAGAATATTTAAAAGTAGCAATTGAAAAAGGTAGTGTAGTATATATTTCAGAAACTAAATATGATATTGATAATTGTTCATATTTTATTGTAAATAATATACGTAGAGCTATGGCATCTATTGCTTTGGAGTTTTATAACCACTCTTTTAATAAACTAGAAACTATTGGTATTACTGGTACAAAAGGAAAAACTACTGTATCATATTTTTTAAGAAATATATTAAATGAATATACAAAAAGTAAAACTGCGATCATTTCAACAGTTGAAACATATACTGGTAAAAGAGAAGAAGAGTCACATTTAACAACTCCTGAGCCATTAGATCTGCAAAAGTTTTTTTATGAAACTGCTGAAAGTAAAATAAAGTATTTAACTATGGAAGTTACTTCTCAAGCATATAAAATGGATAGAGTATATGGAACACATTTTAAAAATGGTATGTTTTTAAATATAGCAGAAGATCATATAAGTGATGCAGAACATCCTAATTTTGAAGATTATTTAAATTGTAAACTACAATTATTTAAAAATTCAGATAGATTAGTTATAAATGCAGATACTGATTATTTTAAAGTTGTTATGGATGCTGCAAAAGATAAAGAAGTTATTTTGTATGGAACAAATAATAAAGCAGATTATTACTATACAAATATAAAAAAAGAAATAGTAGGCTTTTCTTTTGATGTAAAAAATGATAAAACAAATTATCTAAATAATTTTAAAATTAGTATTGAAGGTAGATTTAACATTGAAAATGCTTTGGCAGCTATTACTATGGCTAAAGTTCTAAATGTTGATGATGAGTCTATAAAAAAAGGATTAATTATAACACAAGTACAAGGAAGAATGAATGTATTTGAAAATAATGGTATAACAGTTATAGTTGATTATGCTCATAATGAATTAAGTTTTACTAAGTTATATGAATCTATTAAATTAGACTATCCTGGTAGAAAAGTTATATCTGTTGGTGGTGGACCTGGTGGAAAAGCATATGCAAGGCGTAAAAGTTTTGGCATAATAGTTGGAAATAATTCAGATTATATATATTTAACAGCAGAAGATCCACAATTTGAAGAGATAAAAGATATTGCAAAAGATATTGCAAGTTATATAGCAAAAACACCTTATGAAATAGTAGTAGATAGAACAGAAGCAATTGAAAAAGCTTTTAAAAATGCTAAGCAAGGTGATATTATAGTACTTCTTGCTAAAGGTGAAGAAGATTATCAAAAAGTAAGAGGAACATTTATACCTTATGAGTCTGATTTAAAAATTGCTAAAAGATTATTGAAAATATAAATTATAATAGAAGGAAAAACAAAAGTTTTAATAGTACTTGTTATAAAGGGTAATAGTTAGTACAGTTTATCTAAAATATATTTACTTTATATATAAAATATGATATAATATAAACAAATGTTTTAGAAAGTGTGATGAATAGTTTGAGAGAAATATTACATTGTGATTTAAATGGTTTTTTTGCTTCTGTTGAATGTTTAAAAAATCCTAAATTAAAAGAAGTTCCAATGGCTGTATGTGGTGACCCTGATATAAGGCATGGCATTATTTTAGCTAAAAACGAACTTGCTAAAAAATATAATATACAAACAGCTGAAACTATATATTCAGCTTTAAAAAAATGTAGAAATTTAGTTTTAGTCAAATGTCACCATGAAGATTATGAAAAATATTCTAAGTTAGTAAATAACATATATTTGAAATATACAGATAAAGTACAGCCATTTGGTATTGATGAATCTTTTTTAGATGTTACTGAAAGTATTAAGTTATATGGTAATAGTGAAAAAATAGCTAATTTAATACGTGAAGATGTTAAAAATACATTAGGACTTACTATATCAGTTGGTGTTTCTTTTAATAAATCTCTTGCAAAACTTGGAAGTGATTTAAAAAAGCCAGATGCTGTTAGTGTTTTAAATTATGAAAGATATAAAAAAATAATATATCCTATGCCTGTTAATACTTTACTTTTTGTAGGAAAAGCTACAAATGAAACTTTAAAAAAGCTTAAAATTTATACAATAGGAGATTTAGCTATATATGATCAAAATAAATTAATAAAATTATTAGGTAAATTAGGAAAAACTATTCATGATTATGCTTGTGGAATAGATGATGAGGAAGTAAAAAGATATGATGATATTTTACTTCCTAAAAGTATAAGTAAAGGTTTAACATTTACTGAAGATTTAACTGATATTAGTTTATTAGAAAAACACATTAAATTACTTTCAGATGAAGTTGCATATAATTTAAGAAAGTATAATTTAAAATGTACTACTGTAAGTATAAGTATTAAAGATAATATGTTTGTAGTTATAAACAGGCAAAAACATATTTCAAATACTAATTTATTTCAAGATATATCAAAAGTTGGAATTGAACTTTTAAAAGAAAATTATATTGTAGGTAAAAAAATAAGAGCAATAACAATAAGTGCAAATAATTTAATAAATCCAAATGATTCCCAGCAAATTGATATTTTTAGTATAAATAATATAGAAATAGAAAATAATAAACTAGAAGAGGTAACGAAATTAGTTGATGATATAAAAAATAAATATGGAAATGATATTGTTACTTTTGGTAGTTTAAGTAAAAGTAATAAATAGTTTGCCAATTTTAATCGTTTTTTAACTTTTTTCACAGAATAGATTGAAATATTTAGTTTTTTAGTGTAAAATATGAACATATATTAGATTATAACAAAATTTAGAATTAATAGATTTTGGTATATATATATTATTTTTTAGGAGGAATTTTATATGCAAATTAAAATGGGAATCAATGGATTCGGAAGAATAGGAAGACTTGTAATGAGAGCTTCATTAGAAAGGGATAATATTGATGTAGTAGCAATAAATGATCCATTTATTGATTTAGAATACATGAAATATATGTTAATTTATGATACAATACATGGTAAATTAAATAAAGAAATTAAAATAGTTGGTAGTGATTTAGTAATAGATGGTAAAACAATTAAAGTATATAACTGTAAAGATCCAAATGAAATACCTTGGAAAACAGCTGGAGCAGAGTATGTAGTTGAATGTTCAGGAGTATTTACAACAATTGAAACAGCATCTGCACATTTAACTGGTGGAGCTAAAAAAGTAATAATATCAGCACCATCTAAAGATGCTCCTATGTTTGTAATGGGAGTAAATCATAAAGATTATACAAAAGATATGAATATAGTATCAAATGCTTCTTGTACAACAAACTGTTTAGCACCACTTGCTAAGGTTATAGAAGATAATTTTGGTATAGTAGAAGGTTTAATGACAACAGTTCATTCTGTTACAGCAACACAAAAAACAGTTGATGGTCCATCTAATAAAGATTGGAGAGGTGGAAGAGCTGCAACATATAACATAATACCATCATCAACAGGAGCTGCAAAAGCAGTTGGTAAAGTTATACCATCACTTAATGGTAAATTAACAGGAATGTCATTTAGAGTACCTACATTAGATGTATCAGTTGTTGATTTAACTTGTAGATTAGAAAAACCTGCAAGTTATGATGAAATAGTAGAAAAAGTAAAAGAAGCTTGTAATAAAAATCTTAAAGGTATTATGTCATGGACAGAAGATGCAGTAGTATCATCAGATTTTATACACGACGTACATACTTCAATATTTGATGTAAAAGCTGGTATTGCTTTGAATGATAATTTTGTTAAATTAATAGCATGGTATGATAACGAATGGGGTTATTCAAATAAAGTGTTAGATTTAAGTATGCATATGGCAGAAATAGATAATAAATAAGTTTCCAAAAAAGTTGTTTTTAAAATAAATAATTAAGGGAAGCCAAAATAAAAAGTATAGTAAGGCTTTACATTTTAAAGTTTTGCTATATTTTTTTAAGAAAAGGAGAAAAACAGTGTTAAATAAAAAAAGTATAAAAGATATACAAGTTAAAAATAAAAGAGTTTTAGTAAGAGTAGATTTTAATGTTCCATTAGATAGAGAAACAAAAAGTAAAATTACAAGTGATAAAAGAATAGTTGAATCTTTAAAAACTATTGAATATTTAATTAGTGCAGGTGCTAAGGTTATATTGTGTTCACATATAGGAAAAACAGGGCAAAATATTTCTTTAAAACCAGTAGCAGTTAGACTTTCTGAGCTTCTAAATAAAGAAGTTAAGTTTGTAGATAATTGTATAGGAGAAGAAGTAAAAGAAACAGTAGCTTCTATGAAAAGTTCAGATGTCATACTTCTTGAAAATTTAAGAATGCATGAAGAAGAAGAAAAAAATGACGAAGAATTTTCTAAACAATTAGCTTCACTTGGACAAATATTTGTAAATGATGCTTTTGGTACAGCACATAGAGCACATAGTTCAACTGTGGGAGTTACTAAATTTTTACCATCAGTATGTGGCTTTTTAATAGAAAAAGAAATAGCAGCTTTAGATAAAGGAATTAATAGTCCAGTAAGACCTCTTGTTGCTATAATTGGTGGAGCAAAAGTATCTTCTAAAATAGGTGTTTTAACTAATTTAATTGATAAAGTAGATACACTTTTAATAGGTGGAGCTATGGCATATACTTTTAGAAAAGCTATGGGATATAAAGTTGGCAAATCATTGGTAGAAGAAGATAAATTAGATTTAGCACTTGAAATAATTAAAAAAGCAGCAGAAAAAGATGTGGAGTTTATACTTTCAATTGATAATGTTGTTGCAAATGAAATATCTGAAAATGCAATAATTCAAATAGCACCTTCAACAGATATTCCTGATGATATGATGGGTGTAGATATTGGAGAAGAAACTATTAAGGTATTTAAAGATAAAATAATGAAAGCTGGAACTGTAATATGGAATGGTCCAGTAGGTGTTTTTGAAATAGAAAAATTTAGTAAAGGAACATATGAAATAGCATTAGCACTGTCTGAATCTGATGCAGTTACAATAATTGGTGGTGGTGATAGTGCTGCAGCTGTGGAATTATTTAATTTAGAAGATAAAATGACACATGTTTCAACAGGTGGTGGAGCATCACTTGAATTTATGGAAGGTAAAGCGTTACCTGGTATAGATGCTTTATTAGATAAAGAGGTATAATATTCAGGAAGATAAATAATATTAAAAATTATCTTGAAATTATTGTGCAAGGAGGAATTATGACTAAAAATAAAGTAAAAAGTAAAATTAAGATTAGTAGTAATATAAATAAAGATGGTAAAATACACAAACAAAATATAAAGGTTACAAAAAATAGTATATTTAATAAAAAATATGTTAGGATTGCTACTATATTTCTTGCTGTACTCATATTAATAATATTAATAACTAATATGAATAAAAAAATAGAAATAAATAAAGATACTAATATATCAAAATTAGATAGTTCAAAATATATTACTGAAATTATATCACTATATAATAGAGATGGAGAAGAAACAAAATTTTTAACTGAAATGAATAGAGTTCAAACATTAATAGGTACTTATTTAATTAATAATTCTACATTAAAAGAAAATTCATTTTCTGATTTAGTAAAAAAGTTAAATAATGAAATAAATAATGATAAGTGGAATAGTTTAAATTCCTTTAAATCAGTATATTATAATGGAAAATATAGTATAAATGATTCACGGTAATGTTACTTTTAAATTTAGTAGTAAAAGTATTGAGCCGAAATGGTTAAAAAGTGAAAATATAAAAAGATATATAATTTTTAATTGAGGGGGAAATATTCATGAGAAAGAAAATAATAGCTGGAAATTGGAAAATGAATTTTAGTGTTAATGAAGCTGAAAATTTTGTTACTGAAATTTTAGGAAGTATAAATACTAATGAAGTTGATGTTGTAATTTGTCCTAATTTTACAGCATTAGATAGAATCTCTAATTTATTAGAAGGTACTAATATAAAACTTGGAAGTCAAAATGTATATTACGAAAATAAAGGTGCATTTACTGGTGAAATATCTCCATCTATGTTATATTCTATTGGAGTAGAATATTGTATTGTAGGTCATAGTGAGCGTAGACAAATATTTAATGAGACTGATGAAATGGTAAATTTAAAAGCTAAAAAATTATTAGAAATAGGAATAAAACCTATTATTTGTGTTGGTGAAACATTAGAGCAAAGAAATGAAAAAAGAATGTTTGATGTAGTTGAAGATCAAGTAAAAAATTCTTTAAAAGATATATCAAAAGAAGATATGAAAAATGTTGTTATAGCATATGAACCGATTTGGGCTATTGGAACAGGTGTTACTGCAACTTCTGAAGAAGCAGAAGATATGTGCAAATTTATACGTAATGTAGTTAAAGGAATATATTCAGAAGATATATCAAATAATTTAAAAGTGCAATATGGCGGAAGTGTTAATGCTAAAAATGCAAATGAAATATTAAATATGCCAAACATAGATGGCGCATTAGTAGGTGGTGCTAGCTTAAAAAATGAATTTACAGCAATTGTCAACTACTAAGGGCTAGTCTTGTAAAATTATATGCATAATTTTACAAGAAGCCAAAAGGAAGTGCGCTTTTTGGCTTTTTGCATAAAATTATTAGCTAATAATATTTTTAAAAGTGTATTATAAAATTACTCTTTAAAATAAAAAAATTAAAGATGTAAGATATTCATATATTTTGAAAGATATTGTTTAAAAATATTTTGTGAATAAAAGCTATATATTGTAATTTTTGTAAAGTTGAAATCCCTAGTGGGCTAGTCTTGTGGCATGTTGCATCATTGCTTAAATAGCAAAAACAACTTCATACGTACAGCTTTTAAGGGCAAATTTAGTATGCGAATTCCCGTACCCCGAGATATATTTATTATATCATGTATAAGATATAAATGTCAACAAAAAATATATAAAATCAGCCGCAAGTTTCAGCGAAAAACGACAATTTATCAAAATAATATGCAGTAATATAATTTTACAAGACTAGCCCTAAGGGGAGAATTCTTGGGTATTGAGCAATGTAAATAAGCTACGTTTCTATTGTAATCAAATAATGATTATGGTATAATGTATAAGCTACGTAAGGTAGAAGAAAGAGAGTGAACTATAATATAATGAAAGGTAAACAAAATTTACTAATGATATTAGATGGAGTAGGATTAAATGATGAGACAAAAGGAAATGCATTTAAACTTGCTAAAAAACCTAATATTGATAAATATATAATTAAATATCCTAATACATATTTAGTAAGTAGTGGACTTGAAGTAGGTCTTCCAGAGGGACAAATGGGAAATTCTGAAGTAGGTCATACAAATATTGGAGCAGGTAGAGTAGTTTATCAAGAACTTACTAGAATTACAAAAGAAATAAAAGAAGGAAAGTTTTTTGAAAATGAAGAATTTAAAAAAGCTTTATTAAATGTTAAAAAAAATAATTCGACTTTGCATTTAATGGGACTTGTATCTGATGGAGGAGTTCATAGTCACATAGATCATTTATATGCACTTTTAAAATTAGCCAAAGATAATGATATAAAAAATGTATATATCCATGCATTTTTAGATGGTAGAGATACTCCACCTTCTTCTGCAACTGAATATTTAAAACAATTAGAACAAAAAATGCAGGAAATTGGTGTTGGAAGTATTGCAACTGTTGTTGGTAGATATTATGCAATGGATAGAGATAAAAGATATGAAAGACTTAAAATTACATATGATATGCTAGTAAATGGAGAAGGAAATAAATTTAAAACTGTTCAAAAAGCTGTTGAAAATTCTTATGAAACAGAAGAATTTGATGAATTTGTTAAACCAATAGTTATAACAGATGATAAGTCAGAGCCTTTAACTAAAATTAAAAGTAATGATTCTGTAATATTTTTTAATTTTAGACCAGATAGATCAAGACAGCTAGTACATGCTTTAACTGATGTAAATTATGATGGATTTGAAAGAGCTAATAAACCAAATAATTTAACTTTTGTTACATTTACAAATTATGATGAAACTTTAAAAAATGTTTTAATTGCATATAAACCAGAAAAAATAAAAAATACAATAGGTGAATATATAAGTAAATTAGGATATACTCAGCTTAGAATTGCTGAAACTGAAAAATATGCTCATGTTACATTTTTCTTTAATGGTGGAGAAGAAAATGAGTATCCAAATGAAGATAGAATACTTATATCATCTCCTAAGGTTGCAACATATGATTTACAGCCAGAAATGTCTGCCAGAGAAGTTACAGATAAAGTTATTAAGGCAATAGATGATAAAAAATATGATTTAATAATAATGAATTATGCAAATGGTGATATGGTAGGCCATACTGGTAATTTAGAAAAAACAATTGAAGCTATCGAAGTATTAGATGAATGTGTAGGAAAAGTAATATCTAAAATAGAAGAAATAGGTGCAGAAGCAATAATTACTGCTGATCATGGAAATAGTGAATGTATGCTTGATTTAAAAACAGGTGAACCTATAACATCACATTCTACTTTTGATGTTCCTATGATTGTAATATCTAATAGAGTAAAAAGTATAAAAAATGGTAAATTAAGTGATATATCTCCAACAATGTTAACACTTATGGGAGAAAACATTCCAAAAGAAATGACAGGAGAATGTTTAGTAGAGTTATAGAGGTGATAATTTATGAGTGAAATTAATTATTTAGATGATGAAGAAAATGTAGAAGAAGAAATTGAAGAAACACCAGTTAATTTAATTAATCTTGGAAAATATGAATGTTTAAAGTGTGGATTTATAATAGATTTAACGCATATTCCGTCTACTTTTAAGCTTGAATTTTTAGAAAAATGTCCTAAATGTGGAGCAGATAAGAAACATTTGAAAAAAATGGATCCTAAACAAAAAATAAGTTCAAAAGAATTATTAAAACAAAAAATGAAGAAAATAGCTGAAGAAGAAGAAAAAAAAGAACAATATAGAGAAGATGTAAAAGAAGTTTGTGAGTATATTATAGATGAAACATTTTGTGATTTAGATGATTTAGAAGATGATTTAAAAAAAGGTAAAATAACAACAAAACGTTTTGGAGATATTTTCTTTGATAGAGCTTTTAAAAATGTAATGATTAAAAAAAATACATATTACCCTTCAAATTATTTCATCGCAAATTTTAGAGAAGCAATATTAGATTTTAATAAAGATATTTCTGATGTTTTTGGTGATTTAGATAAAATGGAAACAAAAGAAATACGTTCAAAAGATTTTAAATATGAAATAAAAGAAAGAGAAAAAAAAGATATGAAAAATCCTAAAAAACGTATAGATAATGAATTTTCAGATATACTAAGAAAAGATGTAAAAGATATATAGGAGGAATTTTTTATGAAACAATATTTAAATATTGAATCAGTTTATGCAAGAGAAATACTAGATTCAAGAGGTAACCCAACTATTGAGGTAGAAGTTGAAGTAGAGGGTGGCTTTTTTGGAAGAGCTGCTGTTCCATCTGGAGCTTCAACTGGTGCTTTTGAAGCAGTTGAATTAAGAGATAATGATAAAACTAGATATTTAGGAAAAGGAGTACAAGATGCAGTAGATAATGTAAATGATTTAATAGCTCCTGAAATAGAAGGACTTAATGCACTAGATCAAACACAAATAGATAAAATAATGATTGAATTAGATGCTACTGCTAATAAAGCTAAACTTGGTGCAAATGCAATACTTGGAGTTTCTATGGCAGTGGCAAGAGCTGCAGCTGATAGTTTAGGTCTAAGTTTATATCAATATATTGGTGGAGTTAATGCTAAAGAATTACCTGTTCCAATGATGAATATATTAAATGGTGGAAAACATTCAGATAATAGTGTAAATATACAAGAATTTATGATTATGCCAGTAGGTGCCGAAAATTTTAAACATGCTTTAAGAATGTGCGCAGAAGTATTTCATAATTTAAAAGTTGTTTTAAAAGATAAAGGCTTAGCAACATCAGTTGGTGATGAAGGTGGTTTCGCACCAAATTTATCTAAAGATGAAGAAGCACTTGAAGTTATAGTAGAAGCAATATCTAAAGCTGGATATATACCAGGTAAAGATTTTAAAATTGCTATTGATTCAGCAGCAACAGAAATGTATGATGAAGCTGAGAAAAAAGGTAACAAAGGTAGTTATTACTTTTGGAAAACAGGAGAAATGTTTACAACTGAGCAGCTTATAAATTACTACTGTGATTTAGTTTCAAAATATCCAATAATATCACTTGAAGATGGTTTAGCTGAAGAAGATTGGGATGGATGGAAATTATTAAATGAAAAATTAGGTAGCAAAATACAAATAGTTGGTGATGACTTATTTGTTACTAATACTGAAAGATTAGAAAAAGGAATTAAAGAAAAATCTGCTAATTCAATACTTATAAAATTAAATCAAATAGGAACAATTACAGAAACTTTGGATGCTATTAAAATGGCAAATAGAGCTGGTTATACAGCAGTTGTATCACATCGTTCTGGTGAAACAGAAGATACTACAATTGCAGATTTAGTTGTTGCAGTAAATGCTGGTCAAATTAAAACAGGTGCTCCATCTAGAACAGATAGAGTATGTAAATATAACCAATTAATGAGAATAGAAGAAGAATTAGGTGAAGTTGCACAGTATAAAGGAATGGATGTATTCTTTAATATTAAATAGTTTAAAATAGCTCACTATATTATGTAGTGAGTATTTTTATAAAAGGGGGAAAATATTTTGGTAGAAAAATTATATATAAAAGTAAGCGAAAAGTATTTTTCTACTTTTTGGATAATTGTACAAGCTTTAGTTTTAATAATAATAGGAATATTAATACTTAATGTAACAAGTAGCTTTTTAACTATAATTACCTATCTTGTTTCTTCTTTTTTTATAATTATAGGATTATCTGGAATATTCCAAAATATATTTGTAAAAAATATAAAAATCAAATTAATAAGTATGTTACAATGTATATTAAATATAGCTTTTGGTACATTTTATATATATAACCCAGATATATTTATAAAGATATTTCCAATATTATTTACTGCATATATATTTATTGACTCTATAATAAAAACAGTTACTTCACTAATATATTCAGAAAATAAATTACCAGGTAAGAATTTTTTAATATTAAGAACAATTACCACATATATTTTTTTAATAATACTTGTATTTTTTCCTATGTTTAGAGATGCAGTTACATATATAATTGTTGGCATATACTTCATATCATTAGGAGCAACATATTTTTTAGATGGAATAGATACAATATTACCAGTTAAATATAAAAACAAATTAAAAAACAGAATTAGAATAGTTCTTCCTGTATTTATTGCAGCCTTTATTCCAAGAGCTGTTATAAAAGAAATAAATAAAATATTAGAAGTAAAGTCATTAGATAAATATATATTTAAAAAAGAAGATACAAAACCTGATATAGAAGTTTTAATACATATAAATGAAGGTTTAACAGATAGTTTTGGACATGTAGATATATTATTAAACGGATGTGTTTTATCATATGGTTCATATGATGAAGATAAAGTTAAGCTTAATTCTTCAATAGGTGATGGAGTATTATTTGAAGCTGAAAAAGAAAAATATATTAAATTTTGTAATCATAATGCAAATAGAAATATTGTGTCTTTTGGTATTAAATTAAATGATAAACAAAAAAGTGATATTGAAAATAAATATAATGAAATAAAAAAAGATACATATGAGTGGTTTCCACTTAGTAGTTTAAATAGTAATAAAGTATATAGAGATTTTGCAAGTAGGTTATATAATGCAACAAAAGCTAAATTTTATAAATTTAATAGTGGAAAATTTAAAACATATTTTGTACTAGATACAAATTGCGTGCAACTTGCTGAAGAGTTACTAGGAACATCCGGTATAGATTTATTAACAGTCAATGGCTTAATAGTTCCAGGAACATATTATGATTACTTCAATAGAGAATTTAAAATAAAAAATTCGATTGTTGTAAGTAAAGAAATATATATAAATAAAACGAAAAAAATAAATAGAACAAATAAATTGTAATAAATTGTCTAGTTTTAAGAGATGTATATTAATTTAAATGAAAAGGTTGAATTAATAAAATAGATGTGTTAATATATACATACTAATTAAAGTAATTTAGCTTAAAGTTTATTTCAAAAAATGTATTCAACATTTTATAGAAAGTTTTTTCATATACATTTCGTATAAAGTTTCCGAAAAAGAAAATGGTTAAAAAAATTCTCTGAAGATTATATAAACTTTGAACAAAATATACACTATTAGTATTGAAATACATATCAAGGTATGATATAATTAAGAAGGAAAAGTTATAGAAAAGAAACAAAATACATTATATGATCAAAGTGGATTAGGATTAAGTTTAAAATCAGACTTTTTATTTAAAGAAGTGTTTAGTAGTAGTGAAAGTATATTAATATCATTTTTATCAACAATATTAAAAATAAACATAAAAGAAATAAAAATGCAAAAAGATTCATCTTTGATAAAATCAAGCATAACAGAAAAAAATGGAATATTAGATATACTAGCATTACTTGGGTGTTAACACATATGTTGATATAGAGATGCAAGTTATAGATAATAAAGATATGATACAAAGAAGTGTATTTTACTCATCAAAATTAATGACTGAGCAATTAGCTACAAGTGAATCATACCAAAAATTAAAAAAAGTGGTAATGATAAATATATTAAATTATTCATTATTACCAGAAGAATATGAATGTTATAATAAAGGTATATTAGTATTAGATAAACACAGAGAGTATATATTGACGGATTTAATTGAATATCATTTTATAGAATTAAATAAATTTAGAAAAATTAAACATAATATAAATGATAAATTTGATTAATGGCTAATATGTTTAGATGGGGAAAACAAGGAGGAAGTGATTGAAGTTATGGCTAAAAATAAAGAAATAAAAGAAGCTGTAGATAAATGTAAATATCTAACAGGAGATGATTCAATAAAAAGATTAGCCACAGTACAATTACTAAAAAAACTTGATTATAATTCAGCAATAGAACATGCACATAATGATGGTACTAAAGAAGGTATAGAAGAAGGTACCAAAAAAGGTATGGAAGAAGAAAAAATAAATATTGCTAAAAAAATGAAAGAAATTAATATATCTATAAATGAAATAAGTAAAGTAACAGGTCTTAGTATAGACGAAATAAATAAAATATAACATACATAAATGATAGTTTTTCAATAATAAAAGTATAATTAGTAAAATAGTATAATTTAAAAATTATACTATTTTTATTTTAGATAAGATGGTTAAATTGAATATGAATTTTACAAAAAAAGTTGTACTTGAAATTGGAACCTTTATATCTTTGTAAAAAAAACACGAATTGAATTTTTTCAATTCGTCTGTTTTTCTATTAATTTTTCTAAAATTTGTATTGCATTAGTAGCTGATCCTTTTCGTATATTATCAGCAACAACCCATATATTAATACCATTTTTTACAGAAAAATCTCTACGTATTCTACCGACTAATACTTTATCAGTATCATTTGCAAGTTCATTTATTGGATATTTTAAATTTTGTATATCATCTACTACTAATATATTTTTAAAATTACTCAAAGTTTTTATAACATCTTCAATATTAAATTCATTTTCAAATTCTATATTTATACTTTCACTATGACTATTTTCAACAGGAACTCTAACACATGTAGCAGTTATTGGTAGTTTAGGTTCTTTTAGTATTTTTTTAGTTTCTTCAATCATTTTTATTTCTTCTTTTGTATATCCATTTTCTAAAAAAGTATCAATTTGTGGAATACAGTTTTTACTTATATCATAAGGAAACTTATTAGCTTTTTCTCCATTTCTTGTATTTCTTAAATCTAAAATTCCGCTATTTCCAGCACCAGATACAGCTTGATATGTAGAATAAATAATTCTTTTAATTTTATTAGTATCATTTAACGCTTTAATAGGCATAACGGCTTGAATAGTTGAACAATTTGGATTAGATATAATCTTGTTGTTTGTATAAATATCTTTTTCATTTACTTCTGGAATAACTAGCGGCACATCATCATTCATTCTAAAAAAACTGCTATTATCTATAACAATAGTTCCACTTTCATTAGCAATAGGGATAAATTTTTTACTTATATTTCCACCAGCTGAAAATAACGCATAATCAAAAAAAGTATTTTTAAAAGAATCTTCATTTAGTTCTTTAACTATATAATCTTGATTCATAAAATGTATTAATTTATCTTTTGATCTATTAGAAGCAAAAAGAGTATATGTATATTTATCTAATTTTTTTTCTTCTAATACTTTAAGAAATGTTTGACCTACTAAACCAGTAGCTCCAACAATTGCTATATTAATCATATAATCACCTAATAACATATATATTTGTGTTATAATGAAAATATTCTTATTTTATATACATATATGTAGAATACTATATAAATTAATAGATATTTTAATTTATAAATAAGATTTAAACTAAATATAAATTTAGATCTACCTTGAAAATAGCACAGTTATATAGTATAATATATCAAAGAAAAGTAGGTGATAACAAATGGATTTTGTACATTTACACATGCATACAGAATATAGTCTTTTAGATGGCGCAAATAGACTTGATGATTTAGTAGATAAAGTATTAGAGCTTGGTATGGATAAAGTAGCAATTACTGATCATGGAAATATGTTTGGAGTAGTTGAGTTATATAAAAAATGTTGTGAAAAAGGTGTTAAATTAATTGTAGGTTGTGAGGTATATGTAGCTCCTAGAAGTAGATTTGATAAAGATGGTAAAATTGATACTGAACCTAACCATTTGATATTACTTGCTATGAATGATATAGGTTACAAAAATTTAATTAAATTAGTATCGTTAAGTTATACTGAAGGTTTTTATTACAAGCCAAGAATTGATATGGAAATACTAGAAAAATATAACGAAGGATTAATATGTTTATCTAGTTGTTTAGCAGGTGAAATTGCTAGAAAAATAGTTATGAATGATATAGATGTAGCTATAAATGTTGCTAAACGTTTTTTAAATATATTTGGAAAAGATAGATATTATTTAGAAATGCAAAGTAACGGTATACGTGAGCAAGTAATTGTTAATCAAAATTTGGTTAATATATCTAAACAGTTAGGTATTAGTTTAGTTGCTACTAATGATTGTCATTATTTAACAAAAGAAGATTATGATTTTCATGAAGTTTTATTGTGTATTCAAACAAAAAAATCAATGAATGATCCAAGCAGAATGAGTTTTCCTACTAATGAATTCTATATTAAATCTCCAAATGAGATGTTACAGTCGTTTAGTAATTTTAAAGAAGCAATAGAAAATACTGTTAAAATAGCTGATATGTGTAATGTTCAGTTTAATTTTGGAAGTACAATACTTCCTGAATTTAAAATTGATGAAGATATTTCTCATTTAGAATATTTTAAAAGAATGTGTAATAATGGTATTTTAAAAAAATATAATAAAAACGAATTTAGTGATGAATATTTAGAAAAAGTAAAAACAAGGCTTGATTATGAGATTTCTGTTATAGATAAAATGGGATATATAGATTATTTTTTAATAGTTCAAGATTTTGTAAATTATGCTAAAGAAAATGGTATACCAGTAGGACCTGGAAGAGGTAGTGGTGCTGGTAGTATAGCTGCATATTTAGTTGGAATAACAGATATTGATCCTTTAAAGTTTAATTTAATATTTGAAAGATTTTTAAACCCTGAAAGAGTAAGTATGCCAGATTTTGATATTGATTTTTGTTATGAAAGAAGAGGAGAAGTTATTGATTATGTATCAAGAAAATATACTCCTGCTCATGTTGCTCAAATTATAACATTTGGTACAATGGCTGCAAAAGCTGCTGTTCGTGATATAGCTCGTGCATTAGATATGCCATATCAAAAAGCGGATATGATTGCTAAACTTATACCACAAGAGTTAAAAATGACTATTGATAAAGCTTTAACAATAAATCAAGAACTTGCTACGGTTTATGAAACAGATGAAGAATCTAAAAAAATAATTGATTTAGCAATAAAAGCAGAAGGTATGCCCCGTCATGCTTCAACTCATGCAGCAGGTGTTGTTATAACTAAAAATAGAGTAGATAGTTATGTTCCACTATATTTAAATCAAGATGTTATAACTACTCAATATACAATGACTACATTAGAACAGTTAGGACTTTTAAAAATGGATTTTTTAGGTCTTAGAACTTTAACAGTTATAGATGATTGTATAAAATTAATCAAAAGATCAAAGAATATTGATGTAGATTTTGGAAAAGAAATGAATGATAAAAATGTTTTTTCACTTCTTTCAGAAGGAAAAACAAATGGTGTATTTCAACTTGAAAGTGAAGGACTAAAACAGTTAATGAAAGCTTTAAAACCAGATTGTTTAGAAGATATAATTGTTGTTATTTCTTTGTATAGACCAGGTCCTATGGATCAGATTCCAAAATATATAAAAAATAAATTGCAAGTAGATAATATTGAATATACAGATATAGCTTTAAAACCTATTTTAGAGGCAACAAATGGTTGTATGGTATATCAAGAACAGGTAATGCAAATATTTAGAGATTTAGCGGGATATAGCTTAGGTAGGGCTGATTTAGTAAGAAGAGCTATGAGTAAGAAAAAGATTGATGTTATGAATAAAGAAAGAGAAGTTTTTGTTTTAGGTTGTAAAAAAAATAACATTAATGAAATAAGTAGTAACAAAATATTTGATGAAATTGCAGAATTTGCAAAATATGCATTTAATAAATCTCATGCTGCATCATATGCTGTTATATCTTATCAAACAGCATATTTAAAAACATATTATCCAGTACAGTTTATGGCTGCTACTATGAATAGTATGCTTGGAAATTTAACTAAAATACCAGAATATATTATTGAATGTAAAGATATGGGGATAGAAATTTTAAGACCAGATATAAATGAAAGTGAAGCTAAATTTACTGCTTTAGATGATAAAATATGTTTTGCATTAGAAACTATAAAAAATGTACCAGAAGGAGCTATTGCAGATATAATTAATATTAGAAAAACATTAGGTAAATTTACAAGCTTTATAGATTTTTGTGAAAAAGTATCTGGTGAAAATGTTAATAAAAAATGTATTGAATCTTTAATAAAAGCAGGAGCTTTTGAAAATATTGAACCTAATTTAAGTAGAATTGATTTATTAAATAATTTTGAAATTGTACTAGATAATATAGTTTCTAGTAGAAGAAAAAATTATGCAAATCAACTTAATTTATTTGATAGTACTGATGAGCCAAATAAAATATCAATTACAAAAAGTAATAAAATTGTAGATAAAAAGCAGTTATTAGATATGGAAAAAGAGGTAATAGGAATATACGTATCAGGTCATCCACTTGATGAATATAGTGAGTATATTGCTAAAAATTCTACAATTACTACAAAAGAATTAATTAATAAAAATGATGAAGATAATTTAGTAAAAGAAGAAAGTTATGATTCAAAATTAGTTGTTATATGTGGTATAATAGAAAATAGTAAAATATTTTATACGAAAAACAACAAACAAATGATGTTTTCTCAGCTTTCAGATATGTATGGAAGTGTTGAACTTATACTATTTCCTGCTTCATTTGATAGTTTATATAAATTACTTGAAATTGGTAATATTGTTAAAATAAAAGGAAAAGTAAGTATAAAAGAAGATGAAAAACCTAAAATTATTATATCAGATATTACTAAAATATCAAAAGAAGATAAAATATATATTAAACTTCCAAAAGATAAATTAAATTTAGAAAAAAATGTAATTGATATTGTAGATGAACTTTCAAATGAGTATTATGGAACAGTTCCGGTATATATTTTTTATGAAGGAACAAATAAATTAAAATTATTAAATAGAAGTTTATGGCTAAATGGTAATGATGATATTATGTCTGAACTTAAATCTAGGTTTGGAGAAGAAAACATAAAGAAATGTTAATAGTTAAAGAATAATTTAAAAGTAAAATATGAAAAATTAAAAGATTCGTTTGTAGATAACATATAGCATCTTTCTTATTAGCTTTTTGTCAGTTATATTACGAATATATTTAGGATTAGTAGCAATATATTTTAATCAAAATAATTATACAATATTTTTCTTATAAAATCAATTAAAATTTTTATTCTATTTTGTCCTAAATAGAGTGAAAGTAGAAAGGAATGGTTATAAATAGTGGAACAAATTGAGAATAAATATACTGACAAGAATTTTGAAGATATAAAACATATTGACGAACTTGGAAATGAATATTGGTATGCTAGAGAATTACAAAAAGTGCTAGAGTATAAAGAATGGAGAAATTTTGAAAAAGTAATTAAAAAGGCAATTATATCTGCAGAAAATAGTATTTCAAAAAATGAAGAGTGGGTTGTTGAAGTCAACAAGCCAATAAAAACTGGAAAAGGTAAGGAAGAATATATTAAAGATTATAAATTATCAAGATATATATGCTATCTGATTGTGCAAAACGCAGATCCAAATAAAAAAGTTGTTGCAATTGGACAAACATATTTTGCTATTCAAACAAGAAAACAAGAAATAACAGAACAAGAATATGATTTACTTACGGACGATGAAAAGAGAGCTTATCAAAGAAAATTAACAAGACAAGGAAATTATACACTTCAAAAATTAGCTTCAGCTACAGGCGTAAAAAATATGGCGGAATTTTATAATGCAGGATATAAAGGATTATATAATGGAGAAACTGCAGATGATATTTTCAAAAGAAAAAACTTCGATATAGAGAAGATATTTTAGATAATATGAATGAAGATGAATTAGTTGCAAATTTATTCAGAATAAATCAAACTAAACAAAAACTAATTAGAGATAATATTAAAGGTGAGAAAGGCAATTACAGATATTGGTGGAATTATGCCAGAAAAAATGATAACGCCGAAGAAAAGTTTAAAAGAATTTGAAAAATCAAAGAAAAAATTAGGGATTAAAGAAAGTGAATAATATGGCTAAAAATATATATTAAAAAAGAGAAGAAATAAGCCAGCAGAAGAAAAACTAAGTACAACAAATATAAATTTTCAAATAACTTTGTATAATAAACAAATAATATAATTGGAAAAATAATGGAATAACTAGGAGATGATAAAATAATGAAAATAGCATTTTTTGATACAAAGGAATATGATAAATATTCTTTTAGTGAATATAATAAAAAATATAATTATGAAATTACATACTTTAAAAATAAATTAACAGCTGAAACTGCGCCATTAGCATTAGATTTTGATGTAGTGTGTATATTTGTAAATGATGTAATAAACAAAGAAGTAATTAGTATATTAGAAACAGGAAGTGTAAAATTAATTGCACTAAGATGTGCTGGTTTTAATAATGTTGATATAGAAAATATTGGAAGTAAAATAAAAGTTGTAAGAGTTCCTGATTATTCTCCATATGCAGTTGCAGAACATACAGTAGGTTTGTTACTTGCTTTAAATAGAAAAATATATAAAGCATATCAAAGAACAAAAAAATATAATTTTTCTTTAGATGGATTGTTAGGGTTTGATATAAATGAAAAAACTGTTGGTGTAATAGGTACTGGAAGAATAGGTAGAGTTTTTATTAAAATAATGAAAGGTTTTGGAACTAATGTTATAGCTTATGATTTATTTAAGGATGAAAATGCAGCTACAAAATTAGGTTTTAAATATGTAGGTTTAGATGAATTATTTGAAAAATCAGATATAATATCTCTTCATTGTCCTCTTACAAAAGAGACTAATCAAATTATAAATAAAAAAAATATAGATAAAATGAAAAAGGGAGTTATTATATTAAATACAAGTAGAGGCAAATTAATTAAAACTGATGATTTAATTGAAACATTAGAAAAAGGAAATATAGGTGGTTTAGGTCTTGATGTTTATGAAGATGAAGAAGAGTATTTTTTAAACGATATGTCAAATTCATATATAAGAGATAAAGATTTATCAATACTTTTATCAATGCCAAATGTTGTTATAACATCACATCAAGCATTTTTTACTAAAGAGGCATTAGATAAAATAGTAAGTACTACATTTAGTAATATAGAAGAAATATTTAAAAATGGTAGTTCTAAAAATGAAGTAAAATAATTAGTCATAGTAATAACATAAATAATATTCTAAATAATGGCATGAATATTTTTTTACAAGACTAGCCCTAAGGGGGGGAAAAGATTGAGTGACGAAGAAGTAAAAGAAAAATTATTAATTGTAATGAAAGATAATAATATTAATTATGATAATAATAAATTTGAAGAAGTTTTAAAATATGCAAAATCTATATATAAAGATGAATTTAGATATACAGGTCAAACATATTTTGAACATACATTAGGTGTTGCAAAAGAAGTAGCAAATTTAAAGTTAGATGAAGATTCTATTTATTCGAGTATATTACATGAATTACCTAAATTTAAAGTAAGTTTTAGTGAGATTACTTTAAAATTTGGACAAGATATATCTGACCTTATTAAAGGTGTTGATAGGTTATCATATTTAAATTATGCAAATAATGATAAATTAGATATTCAAATTTTAAGAAAAATGTTTATGGCTATTGCAAAAGATGTAAGAGTTATACTAATAAAACTTGCGGATAGATTATACAATATGCGAAAAGCTGATGAAATGAATGAAGAGTTTAGAATTTTAAAAGCAAAGGAAACATTAGAAATATATTCTCCAATTGCTCACAGACTTGGTATTTCACATATAAAATCAGAACTTGAAGATATATCTTTTAGAATACTTATGAATAAAGAATATTTATATATAAAATCAAAGATTGATGCTAAAAAAACACAAAGAGAAGAATATATAAAAAATAGAATAATAGAAATAACAAATAGATTAAAAAATGAAAATGTTGTATCTACTATATACGGTAGACCAAAACATTTTTATAGTATATATAAAAAAATAAAAGAAAAAGAAAGTGATGTAGATGATATATTTGATTTGTTAGCAATTAGAATTGTTGTAGATTCTGTTAAAGATTGTTATAATGCTTTAGGTATTGTTCATGAAATGTATAAACCAATGCCAGGTAGATTTAAAGATTATATTGCTGTTCCTAAAACAAATAACTATCAATCACTTCATACAACAGTATTTGGAGATAGTGGTGTTCCTTTTGAAATTCAAATACGTACATGGGACATGCATAGACATGCAGAATATGGTATAGCTGCACATTTTATGTATAAAGAAAAAACAAAAGAAATAAATGAAACTGAGAAAAAAATAATGTGGATTCGTCATACATTAGAACTTCAAAAAGAACTTACAGAAGGTGTTAGTAATTTAAGTAGTTTTAAAGGAGAACTTTTTGGAGAAGAAGTATTTGCATTTACTCCTAAAGGAGAATTAAAATCACTTCCAAAAGGATCAACTACAATTGATTTTGCATATAGTATTCATCAAAATATAGCAGAAAAAATGACAGGTGCTAAGATAAATGGAAAATTAGTTCCAATAAGTACAAAATTAAATAATACTGATGTTGTACAAATTATAACATCAGCTAGTAGTAATGGTCCTAATTTGGATTGGATAAATCATGTTAAAACAGGTAGTGCAAAAAATAAAATAATGGCATATTTAAAAAAACAAGGTAGTTCAGATAATTTTTTAAGAGGTAAAGATTTATTTGAAAAAGAAGTTAAAAAACAAAAAATAGCAAAAGAAGAGTTATTAAAAGAAGAATATTTAAAAGAATTACCTAAATATCTTAAAGTAAATAAAATTGACAATGTGTATGAAAATATAGGATTTGGAACTTTATCATATGTTAAAGCAGTTAATAGATTAGTAGAAATATACAACAAAAACAATAAAGTAACTCATGAAAAATTAGAAAATAAAACAAAGGTAAAGAAAAATTCTATTGATACTGTTATTGTTGAAGGATTAAATAACTGTTTAGTTAAATTTGCTAAATGTTGTAGTCCAATACCAGGAGATGAAATAGTAGGATATATTACATATTCTAATGGTGTATCTATTCATAGAAAAGACTGCAAAAATTTAAAAGGTTTAGATATATTAAATAGAAAAATTAATGTTAAATGGAAAGATAAAGTTAAATCGTCTTTTATAACAAATATAAAAATTATGGCAAACTTTAGAGAAACTTTAACAATTGATATTATTAAAAAATTGCAAGAATTAAAAATAGATATTTTGACTATAAAAGCTAGTAAAAATGCTGATAGAGAAATGATAGTTGATATTAGTATTAATACTGAAAATAGTGATAATTTAACAGAAGTTATAAGAAAACTAAAAAAAATTGATAGTGTTTATGATGTAAAAAGAGCTAAATAAGAGGTGATTTTTGTGGCAAAGTTATATTATAGATATGGCTGTATGGGTTCTGGTAAATCAATAGATTTGCTAAAAGTTGCATATAATTATGAAGAAAGAGGAAATAAAGTATTACTTTTAACTGCTGATATTGATACAAGATATGATAAAAAAATGATAACAACAAGAATTGGATTAAATAGAGATGCTTTAGTATATAAAAATGATACTAATATATATGAACTTTGTATTAATTTAGGTTATATGCCAGCTTGTATTTTAGTAGATGAAGCACAGTTTTTATCAAAAAAACAAGCTGATGAGTTAGGAGATATAGTTGATTACTTAGATATTCCAGTTATATGTTATGGACTGAGGGCAGATTTTAAAGGTAACTTTTTTGAAGGTAGTAAAAGGTTATTTGAAATAGCTGATAAAATAGAAGAAATAAAAACTATTTGTGATTGTGGTAAAAAAGCAGTGTGGAATATAAGATTATTAAATGGACAAGTTGTTACTGAGGGTGATCAAATAATGATTGGTGATTTAGAATATAAAGCATTATGCAGAAAATGTTATAAGGAAAGGATAAAAATGGAAAGAAATAAAATAATTCAAATTGAGGTAGGAGACGATTCTTATCCAACTAATTGTTATATAATATATGATGAAAATAAAAATGGTGTAGTAATAGATCCTGGATTTGATAAAAATAGAATAATAAAAGAAATAGAAGATAATGAGTTAAAAATAAAACATGTTATACTTACTCATTGTCATGCAGATCATTTAGGAGAGTTGACAAGTATTTGTGAATATGCAAAATGTGATTGTATAATCAATGAAAATGATAAAGATGGATTAGAAGATGATGAAAAAGCTCACTTTACTAAACTTAATATAACTAAACCAGATTTAAGTAAATTTAAAGTAAAAACAGTAAAAGATAAAGATATAATTGAAATTGGAAGTATTCAGTTAGAAGTAATAAATACACCAGGTCATACTAGTGGATGTATGTGTTTATTTGAAAAACAAACTTCTTCTCTTTTTACAGGTGATACAATATTTGCTCAATGTTATGGTAGAGTTGATTTAAAATCTGGAAGTTTTGAAGATATTAAAGAAAGCATTGATAAATTATTTAATAGATTTACTGATGTTATAATATATCCAGGACATGAAGATATTGTAAATATTGATAGTGCAAAAAGAAGAATTAATTTGTTATTAAAGATAAGGAGAAGTTAAAATGACATATTTTGAAAATTTAATAAATGAAGAAAAACAAAAGGATTATTTTATTAACTTAATTAAATATATAGATAAAGAAAATAAAACAATATTTCCAGAAAAAGAAAATATATTTAATAGTTTAAAATTAACACCTTATGAAAATGTTAAAGTAGTTATATTAGGTCAAGATCCATATCATGGTGAAAAGCAAGCTCATGGACTTAGTTTTTCTGTACAGCCAGGTATAAAAACTCCTCCTTCACTTCAAAACATATATAAAGAATTAAAAAATGAAATGAATTTACAAATACCTAATAATGGATATTTAGTTAAATGGGCAAATCAAGGAGTATTACTACTTAACAGTGTACTTACTGTTGAAAAAGATAAACCTGGAAGTCATAGAAATAAAGGCTGGGAAATATTTACAGATACTGTTATTAAAAAATTAAATGAAAGAGATAAACCAATAGTTTTTGTATTATGGGGAAATTATGCAAAAGAAAAAGAAAAATATATAACAAATCCAAAACATTTAGTTTTAAAAACTGTACATCCAAGTCCTTTTTCAGCAAGAAATGGTTTTTTTGGCTGTAATCATTTTATATTAATAAATGAATTTTTGAAAAAAAATGACTTAAAAGAAATAGATTGGCAAATAGATAATATATAATT
>JAVVTJ010000004.1:0-4391 GCA_036653755.1 Clostridia bacterium | reverse complement strand
CCTCATGAATTAATAGCACAAATACCTTTAAAAGAAAGATCAAAGTCTAAAATGATGGTGTTAAATAAAAAAACAGGAGAAATTGAACATAAAATATTTGAAAATATAGTAGATTATATAAATAAGGGAGATACAATTGTACTTAATGATACAAAAGTACTACCTGCAAGAATATTTGGTCATAGAGAAGAAAAGGAAGAAGTAATAGAATTTTTACTTACAAAACAATTAGAAAATAATAAATGGGAAACATTAGTTAAACCCGGCAAAAAAGCTCAAATTGGTAATATAATAATATTTGATGATAAGTTATTAAAAGCAGAAGTTGTAGATATTCTTCCAGAAGGTGAAAGAATAATACAGTTTATATATACTGGTATATTTAATGAAATATTAGATAAATTAGGAACAATGCCTTTGCCACCATATATAACAGAAAAATTAGAAGACCAAGGTAGATACCAAACTGTATATAGTAAAAATATAGGTTCAGCAGCAGCACCTACAGCAGGACTTCATTTTACCAAAGAAATATTACAAAAATTAGAAGATAAAGGTGTTAATATAGAATATGTAACACTACATGTTGGTATTGGAACATTTAGACCAGTAAAAGTAGATAATGTTTTAGAACATAAAATGCATAGTGAATATTTTATTATAAGTGAAGAAGTAGCTTCTGTTATAAATGAAACAAAAAAAAGAGGTAATAAAGTTATATGTGTAGGAACAACAACTTGTAGAGTATTAGAAACTGCAACAGATTCAAATGGAATAATACATAGTATGACAAAAGAAACAGATATATTTATATATCCAGGATATAAATTTAAAATGGTGAATATATTACTTACAAATTTCCATTTACCAGAGTCAACTTTAATAATGTTAGTATCAGCATTATCTACAAAAGATATAATTTTAAATGCATATAATATAGCAGTTGAAAACAAATATAGATTTTTTAGTTTTGGAGATTGCATGTTAATAAAATAATAAATGTTATATATTGTAAAAAAAGCTAAAAGTTTACATAATATATAAACATTTATTATACTTATATTGACTTTTGATCATAAGTATAGTAATATATTATATATACATTAAATAAGAGAGGAAGTTTTTGTATGGAAGAATTAGAATTAAGATTAAAAGCTATTAAAAAAGATATGGAAGAATTAGAGTATACAACAAAACTTATAGAAAGACAATCAAGTATTTTAGATTGTTTTGATAAAATTAACAAGGAGGTAATGTAATGGCTTTGACAAGTGAAGAATGGAAACAGGTAAACAAAGAACTTAATATAAAAAAAGATGAAATATTAAGTAGATTAGAAAATGTTGCAATTGATGAAAATGGTAGAGATGAACTTAAAGATATAATATCTGAATATGATGGATTACAAACAGAATGTATGTCAAAATTAAATACATTAAAAGAGTTTAAAGAAACAAAAAAAGAAATTGTCCATACTATTGAAGATAAATTAACTGAAATTAATAAAACTTTAAATATTACTGATGCAAATGCTAATAAATCTAATAGGGTAAATGTAGAAAATGCTATAGCTGCAGTTACTTTGTCTAATTTGTCTGATGAAAATAAATCAAAATTTATCACTGAGCTTAATGACTTAGAATTTTCATATAAAGAAAATGAAAATAATGGAATAGAATTTGTAGAAAGATTTAATGAAATAAAAGATGATATAAATGCATCTTCTAAAGTAGTTATATCTACTCATGATTCAATAGATGAAAAAATAAAAGAATTTAGAACAAATAATATACAGTTAGATAATGTAAACTTAGAAGATACAAATGAGCAAGCAGTGCAGTATAGTAAAGCTGATATAAAACCAGATTTTAAGCCTGAAATTGATGAAGAAAAAATAATTGATAATAGTACAATTGATGAAAATATATCAAAATTAGATAATTGGAAAGTAGCATATATTAGTATAGAAAATAGATTAGAAGCTACAGAAAAAGGATTAGATACGTTATTTTCTGCTTATGGAGAAAATAACAAATCAGATTCTATTAAAGAAAAATATGATAGAGTACTTATTAGTTTAGATACACCTGAAAAAAAAGCAAAGTTTAAAAAAGATTTTAATTTAGCTATGGAAAAAGCTGATATTAATAAAGAAGTTTTAGTAGAAGATTTTAATACTATAAATAAAAATGTAGCATTAATATTAGAAAAAATTAAAAATAACATTTTTAAAGTAGAATCTGAGATTGAACAAAAAAAAGAAGAATTAAAAAAAGAAGAAGAAGAAAAAATAAAACTAGAAGAAGAAAAAATAGCTTTAAATGAAGAATTATTAGCTGTTGATAAAGAAATTGAAGATTTAGAAAAAGAAATTTCTGAGGATGAAGAAATATGTGATGATGTAGATCAAACTAAATATTATAAATTAAATGATTTACAAAGTAAACAAAATAAGTTAAAAGAAAGTATAGATGAAAAGATATTTAATATAGATGATAAAGAAAAAAGTATAAAAGATAAAAATGATTATATAAAACAAAAAGAAAAAGAATCAAATGATTATTTTAGTGAATATGGTAAAAAATCAATTGAATTTCAAAAAAAATCAGATAATTTAAGAGATAACTTGAAAAATAAAGGTGTAAAGTTAAATTCAGAAAAAAAATCACAATTACAAAAAGCAGATATTAACTTCCCACAACCTAGTCAAACATTTCAAGAAACACCTTTAACTTTATCAGAGCAAGCAGCTCAGCCAGCAGTAAAACAAGCAAGTAGAAACAGAAAAAATTATAACTATATCATCGGATATTTAGGCGAGGGTGAAAGAATGAATAAAGAAGATGCTATGGCTAGGTTTAAGGGTGAAGTTGGTGGTAAAGAGTTTGAAAAAATGCAAAGAGCACTTCAAGAACTTAATGCTTCAATAATTGAGCCATCTCATGATGAAAAAGTATATCTTAAAAAAATTATGCTAGAAGAAAGAAATCAAATGAATTTACTTACAAGTGATTCGGATTATGCTAAAAATTTCGAAAAATTAACTTCTTCACTTGGAATTAGTTTTGGAAAAAAAGGTTTTGAAAAATTCTATAAAGAATCTTTTATGGATTTAGATCAAGGCTGTGGTGTATTAAATGGTTTTTCAGTTATGGGAACTTCATGTCTTGAAAAATGGAATAAAATAATTGAAACATACAGCAAAGAAAAAGAAAATATGTCAGAAAAACAAATTAATGAATTTGAAAAATATATAATGACACCTGCAAAATTTGGAATATTACATAATCAAAGTAAAGAACTATGTAAAAATTCAATAGTAAAAAGTGTAAATAGAATAAAAAATAATTATTTTAAAAAACATGAATCAATAGATGAAGATAGTAAATTATCTGAAAAAACAGCATTAAATAATATTAGAAAAAGTATTATAAAAATTGAAGTACCCGAAGTTAAATCACAAGAATTTAATGATTCACTAAAAGATGGTGTATATAACTTAAAAGATGTTAAAGATAGAAATAAAGAACAATCTAGAAAACAAGAACCACCACTAAATAGATAAAATGTAATATTACAGTAATATTACAAAAGCATAAAAAATGTACAAAAAACAATGTAACAGTAACAATAAGTCATGCAAATATACCAAGCGGATATGAATTACAATATAAAATAGGAAGTAGAAATTGGCTTAAATATACAAGTGCAGTTGTAGTAAATACAAATGTTGCAGTATATGGAAGACTATATAATACTGTGTTAAATGATGAAATAGGAGCAAATCCATATGATGTAACAAACATAGATAAAACAAATCCAACAATACCAACAGATATAACAATAACAAATAATATAAATAGTATAGTAGTTCAAGCATTAGGAAGTACAGACAGTCAAAGTGGAATAATAGGATATGAATATTCCATAAATAATGGAACTACATGGACATCAGCTAAAACAGCAACACATGAATTTACAGGAATAAAAGCAGGAACAAATGTAGTAGTAAAAACAAGAGCAAAAGATAAAGTAGCAAATTATTCAGTAGTAAAAGAAAAAAATACAAGTACAACAAATATATCAGGAAAAGTATCAGTATCACCAAATACATCAGAATGGACAAAAAACAATGTAACAATAACAATAAGCCATGCAAATATACCAGTGGGATATGAATTACAATATAAAATAGGAAGTGGAAATTGGCTTAAATATACAAGTGTAGTTGTAGTAGATACAAATGTTGCAGTATATGGAAGAATATATAATACTTTACTAGATGATGCAATAGGAGAAAACTCATATAATGTAACAAAAATAGATAAAACAAATTCAACAAATGCAAGTATATCAATAAGTAATAATAATATAGAAACAGGAGTAAATAC
>JAVVTJ010000003.1:0-52580 GCA_036653755.1 Clostridia bacterium | reverse complement strand
TTTTGGTAGCTCTTTTTTACTTTCATTTTTTCATAATCTATTTTACACTACCATATAATAATACTTAAGATAAATTTTGATATTATTTATATATACCTTTAACATTAATATCAATACTAAATATATTAATTCCAGTTGCTCTATCTACTTCATGTATGATAATATTTTTAAGATTATTACCAATTGAAGGTATATTTATACTATATTTTACTTCTATATCTATATCAATTTTAATTCCATCAATATACTTTGTAGATAATACTTTATAAACTTTTGTAATTCCACTAATTTTTAATGATGCATATTCTATTATTTGATTTATAACTTTTTCAGAAATATAATAATTACCTAAATAACTATATGTTGGTCTTATAATAGTCTTTTCACTAGTATTTTCATCAGATTTTAAAATAGAATTAAAAATTCTAATTGGATCTAAAAAATATCCTGAAAATTGCTCTTTTATTTCAAAAGTTGGAACAGGAACTACATGTTTTCCTTCTTCTATTCTAGATTTTCTTGCAAGTTCAATATTTTCTTTACTTGCAACTTCTTCTATATATATTTTTTTTTCAATATTACCAACTTCAAGATTTTTAGCAATCATTTCCACCATATCATCTGATGTTCCAAGAATTAGTAATTTATCTGGTTTTTCTATATTAATTGCATTTATCATTTCTTTTTTTCTATCAATATTTAAAAAGATAGCTGCTTTTACAGAAGCTATCTTAGTATCTTCTGTTTTAGCAGATTTCCCACAAATTACTTTATTATTTTTTATTAATATTGCATCATCAATTAAATATTTTATATCATATTTATGAGCAACAGCAAGAGCATTATAACTCTTGCCCGTACCTGTTTTACCAACAAACGCATAAACTTGCATAAATTACCCCTTTATAAATTAATTATTATCATTTAATAGTTCATTTGCAATTAAACTAAATTTACCATTTTCTTTATCTATATCGGTAACTTTAACTTTTATACTATCTCCTAAATTTAAAACATCCTCAACTTTATTTACTCTTGTTTTAGATATTTTAGAAATATGTAATAATCCTTCTTTACCAGGTAATACTTCAACTATTGCTCCACAAGCTATAATTTTAGTAACTTTGCCATCATATACAGTTCCTACTTCTACATCCTTAGTAATTCCTTCAATTATACTAATAGCTTTTTGAGTCATAATAGAATCACTACCTGCAATAAATACTTTTCCTGTATCTTCAATATCAATTTTAACACCAGTTTCTTCAATTATTTTATTAATAACTTTTCCACCAGTACCTATAACATCACGAATTTTATCAGGATTTATATTAATTGTAACTATTCTAGGAGCATATTTAGATAACTCTTTTCTAGGCTCAGAAATTTCTTTAAGCATTATTTCATCTAAAATATAACATCTAGCTTTATATGTTTTTTCAAATGCTTCTTCTATTACTTCATAAGATAAACCTTCTATTTTAATATCAACTTGAATAGCTGTTATACCTTTTTTAGTTCCACCAACTTTAAAGTCCATATCTCCAAAAAAGTCTTCTATTCCTTGAATATCTGTTACCATTATATAGTCATCAACATTATCTTCTTTTGTAAATAGTCCTGTTGAAATACCTGCAACAGGAGCTTTAATTGGAACGCCTGCATCCATTAATGCAAGTGTTGAACCACATATACTTCCTTGTGATGTAGAACCATTTGAACTTAATACTTCTGATACAACACGTATTGTATACGGAAAATCTTCTTTTGATGGTATAACTGGTTCTAATGCTTTTTCAGCTAATGCTCCATGACCTATTTCTCTTCTTCCAGGTCCTCTTGAAGGTCTAGCTTCTCCTACACTATATGGTGGAAAATTATAATGATGTATATATCTTTTAGAATTTTCTTCATCTAATCCATCTAAAGTTTGTTCTTCTGATGCAGTACCTAAAGTTACAACAGATAACACTTGTGTTTGGCCCCTACTAAATAGAGCACTACCATGAGTTCTCTCTAATATATGAGTTTCAGCGCTAAGTGGTCTTATTTCATCAAATTTTCTTCCATCAGGTCTCATACCTTTATCTATAATTAAACTTCTAACAGCTTTTTTTTGTAATTTATACATAGCTTCAGAAATCATACTTTTATTTTTATTATATTCTTCTTCACTATGATTTTTAATATATTCTTCTTTTACAAACTGTTTTAAATTATCTACATTTGTATCTCTTACTGTTTTATCAGTTGTTTCAACTGCTTTAAACATTTTATTTTCAATCATAGTAGATAGTTCATTCATAAGCTCATTTGGAACTGCAAAAGAAAAATATGAACTTTTTGGTTTTCCTATTTCATTTTTAATTTCTTGTATAAAATTACAAAGTTTTTTAATTTCACTATGACCTAACTTTATAGCTTCTAACATTGTTTTATTATCTACTTCATTAGCACCAGCTTCAATCATACAAACCTTATCATAAGTTGCAGCAATAGTTAAATCTAAATCAGATTTTTCTCTTTCTGCTAAATTAGGATTAAGTATAAGTTTACCATCTACTAATCCTACTTTTATACTTCCTACTATTTTATCAAAAGGTATATCAGATATATTAAGAGCAATTGAAGCTCCAACCATTGCTGGCACTTCTGGTAAAACATCCGGATCAACACATAATGCTGTTATATGTATTGATGTATCATTTCTATAATCATGTGGAAATAAAGGTCTCATAGGTCTATCTATTACTCTAGATACAAGTATAGCTTTATCACTAGGTCTTCCTTCTCTTTTCATAAAACTTCCTGGTATTTTCCCTACTGCATATAATCTTTCTTCATAATCTACAGAAAGTGGTAAGAAATCTATACCCTCTCTTGGTTCTTTTGACATAGTAGCATTAACTAAGACTGCAGTATCTTCATAACGTACTAAACATGAACCATTACTTAAACAAGCCATCTTTCCAGTTTCTATAACAAGCTTTTTACCTGCAAAGTTTGTTTCAAATTTTTTAAACATAATTTATCCTCCATTTAATTCAATTATCATTGGTTATTATATCATTTATTTATATAATTTACAAGATAAATTACAAAAAAAGAGTAAATACCTAAATTAAATATTTACTCATATAAGATTTTGTTATTTATCTGTAATATATAGCTAAATTTTAAAGTATATTTAAAATAATTTGCTATTTTTTAACAATTATTTTAATACTATTTTCTAAAACTTGTAAACTAGTATTTTGAATTGATATAATAATATTTTTTAATATATATCTATAATTATCATTTAGTAACCCTACTGCATTTCCTTCAACAATAAAATACCAATTATCTTCATCTTCTGTAAGGGTAAATATTATATCAGATTTTTTTTCATCTATTTTACACATTCTTGTAATTATTTCACAAATTACAAATATAACATCATTAATTTTTCCAGTAATATATGTATTAGTTCTAAGAGCAGCTTTTGTTATTAAATTAATATTATTACTTCTAGTTTCATTAAATAAAATTAAGTTAATTACTTCTATAATTTCTGCATCAGACATAATATCTTCACCAGTACTATTAATTTCTTTCATTACAGATGTTAATATTTTGTCTATTTTTCCTAAACTAATTTTATTATTTTCATAAAATTCATTTAACTTTGTAATGTTTTCTAATTTTATATTTTCTTTAGAATCTTTTAGCATCATATTAGTAATTTCTAAACCAGCACTTACTGACATTAGATTAGATTTTATACTACAACCAATTGAATTAATTAATTTTGCAATTGCATTGGTTTTATATTTAGAAATAGATATCTCATTTTGCTGATTAAATATTTTAACAGCAGATATTAATTCTAAATTTAATTTATCCATTCCCTCAGTTTTATCATGATAATTTTGTATATTTAATCTTTGCATAGTTTCAATTGGTGGCTTTTGACCAGAAAAACCAGTTTGCATTATTATAATAACTTGTTGATTAAATTTTCTAACTTCATTTACAACTTCTTCACCAGACATACCTGGCATAAAATAATCTAATAGTACAATTTGATGTTCCTCTTTTTTAATTATTTCAATAGCTTCTGGGCCGTTATTTACTACTTCAATATTGTAACCTTTTGCTTTTAAATATACATATGCAATATTTACAAAATCTTCATCATCATCTACCATTAAAATTTTTAAATTTTTTATTAATTCTTCATACGATAACATATATTAACCTCCTTAAATTAATTTTCTACATTAAGTAATTTTGTACTTACAATTAAATTATCTTTTGTTCTTAAATATAATGTATTTTCTTTAATTGTCTCAAAAGCAACAAACTCTGATAACTTAGCAAGTCTTTTATATGGACTTTTAGATGATATATTTAAAATATATGTAGGATATATTAAATATACATTAGTATTATCACTATACCAATTAATAACATCTGTATCTGTAAGCTCAATTTTTTCTATAATTTTATTATTTTGCACTTTATATATTTTATTTTTATTTTTAGCAGAAATAAAATATATATTATCATCTAAATCAGTACCAATAAGATGTACATCTTCTCCAAATATATTTAACCTTGAACCTGCATAATAGATTTTATTATTATCATCTTCATAATATAATCTATCTTTATGTTTAAGCATTGTAAGATTAGATATTATTTTACCACTTACTACTGTTGATTTACTATTAAACAAATCTATTCTATATACTATATTATTTTCTTTTAATCCAGATTTTGTTTCTATATTTAAATATATTATATTAATTATAGGTGAAAACTCTATTTGCTTTATTTTACTAAAATTATTAATTGTAAATTTATTAAACTCAGCTTTATTTTTTGAACTAATATCATATGTTTTAAGTACTAATTTAGAAGAATTACCAATTTTGTTTTCAGTAAAATAAAGTATTAAATTTTTATCATACAATAAATTATAAAAACATATTTTTTCATCTTCTTCAATTGTATCATATATTTCACCTTTTTCAATATTTTTAATAATAATTTTACCATCTTTTAAATATGAATAATATTTATTATTAAAAGAATATTGCTGAAACATTGCGTCATCTTCTATTTTGATTGTTTTTTCTTTATCAGTATTTTTCAAATTATTATTTTCTGCATATATTGAACTAGAATTACTTAAAGAATATATAAAGTTATTTGCAAATGCTAATATTGAAACAGTTATAACTATCCCTATAAAAACAAATACAGTAATATATTTTAAAAATTTCTTCACTATCATTTCCCCTTATTTTTATCTATATTTGGCTTTGTAACAATAAATGCACATGGAACATATCTCTCACCCATTATATCGCTAGGTTTATTTATTAATTTAGAGTTATATACCATAGTACTAGAAGCTCCACCATCTAAATTAAAAGCATTATATGCATCATATTTTAAAAATATATCTTGAACATTTTTAAGTGTTGCACCTAAACTATCAGCTTGTCTACCATCAATTACAAGTAATAAAATAGTTCCATCTTTTTTTTGTGCAATAGCAGTTCGAGGCTGTATTCCCCAACCACCATCACTACCATTTCTAATTGTAGGCATTCCATTTACAATTATAGTAGGTCCAAAAGACACTGCATCTCTTATATTTTTATCTTGCATTGTTTTATATGTCATTGAATTAGATACTATCATTCTATTTGATGTATCTAAACCTACTATACCAAATCTACCACTTGTTTTAGAGGTCATAAGTTTTCCATCTGAAATTATTATTCCGCTTGGTTTCCCACCAGTACCTAATGCATCATCTGCAAAACCACCAGCGTTAATTCCAGCAACAGCATCATAATATTCAACTATTTGAGAAGTTGTTGCACCTACTTTACCAAGACGAGGAGTAGTAGCAAGTTTTACTCTTGAAGGATCATTTACTACTAATAAATAACCCTTAAAAGTTTTTGTACTTACATCAATTAATTCAATACCATCAGTTGCATTATTATTTACTTTTATATCATCTACTTTTTGATCTTCTATATTTTGATTAGGTCTATTTTTTTCTAATATTTCATCAATTTCTGCTGTACTTAAAAATAACGTTGCAATATATTGATGTCTCATTGTTGTCATTGCGGTTGTAACTATCATTTCTTTTAAATTTACAAATGGACCATAGTAAATTAAAATTACACTAAGTAATGGTACAAATATAATTTCAAATAATATGAAAATTCCAAATATCTTTAATTTTTTCATATTCACTCCTCATTTTATGACTTTGGTTCTGGTGGTTTTACAACTGGCTTATCATATATATCCACTTTACCATCTCCATTTGTATCACCAGGAATAACTGGTGATTCTGGAACTATTGGTTCAGGTGCTTTAGTATGTATATTACATGTTGCAATTGGAACCATAAATCCCCAATCAGATGGTTTAATATCTGGTACATAATCTCTAGTTATAAATGACTTATTTGTAGGTTTTGGGCAAAACTTTGTTACTAATAATCCAGAATCTGGGCATATACTTACTGATTTATGTATATTACATGTTGCAGTTGGAATTGTACCACTTGCAAATATATCTGTTATTGTTTGATTTCCTCTTGGGTCTGATTTACATGCATCTGTTGCAACTAGTCCTGATACTTTACATATACTTCCATTTACAATTTCTGAAGGTCTTGGAAATTGTTTAACCTCTTGCCCTTTTGTAATTTCTTTTAAAACATCATTAAATACAACCATAGATGTATATGGATAACTTCCTATTTTTCTATATCCAATTACTTTATTTTCAGGTTCATAACCATTCCAACATGCAATTGTATAATATGGAGAAAATCCACAAAACCATTGATCATAATCATTATCTGTATTTCCTGTTTTACCAGCTACTGGCATATTACCAGCTCTTATATATCCTGCACCAGTACCAGATGTTACAACTGTTCTTAAACAATCTATAAGCATATATGAAGTTGTATCTTTCATAACTTTTTTTGCTTCAACTGTTGGAGTTAAAAGTTCTTTTCCATGTTTATCTACTACACTTATATATAACTTAGGCGTCATATATGTACCACCATTTGCTATTGTTGAATACGCACTTGCCATCTCTAAAACAGTTACGCCTTGATCACCACCACCAATAGCTACAGAAGGCAATCCTTTATCTTTATCGGTTAAACTTTTAAGTCCCATATTTTTAGCAAAATTAAATGAATAATCTACCCCTGCTTTTTGAGTTGCTCTAATTGCTGGTATATTCATAGATTTAGCTATTGCTTGCCTTACTGTTACATAACCATTAAAATAATTATAATAATTTTTAGGAGTCCAATTACCAAATGTAATTTGACTATCATCTATTCCAGAACCAGGAGATAAAAGTCCTCTTTCAAATGCAGGTCCATATGCTCCAATTGGTTTCATACAAGAACCAGGTTGATTTCCTATTTGTGTTGCTCTATTTAATGTACGATTTGCAGTTTTTTTATCAGCTCCACCCATCATACCTAAAACATTACCGTTTGATTGATCCATAACAACCATTGCAGATTGCATAAATCCTTTGTTTTTATCTTGGTAAAATAACTTTTCATTACTATATGCTACATTAATTGCATTTTGCACTTTTGTATCTTGAGTTGTATATATTTTTAATCCATTAGAATATAACAAAAGAGTTGCTGCATCTTTTTTCATACCTTTTTGTTCCATTAAATCATTAATTACTTGATCAATTACTGCATCAACAAAATATGATTGGATTTTTGAATTATTAACATCTTCTGTTTTTTTAAATGCAACTTCAAATTTTATAGCTTCATCATATTGTGTCTGATCTATTTTATGAAGCTTAAGCATTTGTTTTAAAACTACTTTTTGTCTAGCTAGTAATTTAGCTCTTGCTTCTTCACTTCTATATGGATTTGTACTTTCAGGAGTTTGTATAGCAGCAGCAAGTATAGCGGCCTCAGCTATATTTATATCTTTAACATTTTTTCCAAAAAAGTTTTTAGATGCAACTTGCATGCCAGAAGAACCAGCACCTAAAAATATTTTATTTAAATATGATTCCATTATTTGTTCTTTGGTAAGCTTACTTTCAAGTAATATAGAATTATACCACTCTCTTATTTTTCTTGTCCATTTTGCCTCTTTATCCTCAGTAACATTTTTAACCAATTGTTGAGTTATTGTACTACCACCAAAATCAGAATGTCCACCAGATATTATAAAGTTAAAAATAGCTGCAGCTGTTCTTTGAATATCTACACCATTGTGGCTAAAAAATCTTTCATCTTCTATTGATACAACAGCATCAACTAGATGTTTAGGTAAATCTTTATAACTAACAAGTTCTCTATTTTCACCTGAATTAATACTAGCAATTTCTACTTTATCTTTATCATAAAAATATGAAGCAAGATCAAATTGTTCTAATTCTTCTAAATCAATACTTGGAGTTTTATCTATAATTCCAGATATAACACCAATAACAACACCTGTACCTATTATACATAATGCAAGAAAAGTAAATAAACATATTTTAAAAACTTTCCACGCTGTTTTTTTATTTTTTGTTTTTTTACTTAAATTAGCGGATTTTTCATCTTTTTTGGTATACTTTTTTCCACTACTATCCTTGTCCTTTTTTGATACATGTTTAAATCCAAATAGTTTTTTATCTGGATTATCTTTAATTTTATTTCTATCTAATTCTTTATTATTTCTCATTTTTACACCCCAAAAATTTTACAATTTTATTTAAGATATTATATCATTAAATCTATTTTTTTACAATACATATTAAAGTATTTTCAAAAAAATAGATAAATTAAACTAAAACTTACCAATTTGTAAACATTTTATTAAAATCACATCTTAAACTAAAACTAATTTTAAGTGCCTCTTTAACTTTAATCATTGTATTAACATCTAAAAAACCTATTTTTTGTCTTAATCTAGCTTTATCTAAAGTTCTAATTTGCTCTGCTAATATAACTGAATCTTTTTCTAATCCATATTTTTCCCCATCAATTTTTATATGTGTAGGTAAATTATTTTTAATTTTAGAAGTAATAGCAAGAGCAATTATAGTTGGACTATATCTATTTCCAAGATCATTTTGAACTATAAGTACAGGCCTAATACCATCTTGTTCACTTCCTATTACAGGTGACAAATTTGCATAATATATATCTCCTCTTTTTATATCCATAACAACACCCCATTAAAATACAAACATATTATCTAATATATTTATATTATTATCAAATTTTAAACAATCAATATCTAAATATACTTCATTATCATTTTTAAATACAAGAATATTTTTAGGTATATTTTTTAAAATTGATATTTCTATTTTATCAATTTTTAATCCATCAGAAAATAAATCATTATATTTACAGTTTTCACATTTACTATGTAAAACTCTATCTAATATAATTTCTATTTTTTTAGTATTTTCTTCTCCAATTATATTAATTTTAATACATTTATTTTTTTCAAGATTATTTATCATATCAATATATGTAGATATACTATACAAATTAGTTTTTTTTATACTATTTTCATTTACAATATATGTATTTAACTGTGCACTATTTTCAATTTTAGCTCTGCCGTTTGCAATAATATATGATACTTCATTTTTTAATTTATCATAATAACTAAATTTAAAAAATTCATTACCAAATACTTTTTTATACCATTCTTTCATACTATATATGTTTCTATTTTTATTAGATATTTCTGTTATATTATATTCTGCATAATATGAATTAGATTTTAAAATATCTACTCCATCAATTTTATCTATTTTAGGTAATTTTATAACTGATGAAAAAGAAATAATTATTAAAATGATAGCAATTGTAACAGCTAGACTCACTATTATATATAGCTTATATTTTATAATAAATGAAATATTAAAAACATGCATATAAAAACCCCTTTAAACTGTATATAACATTATATTTAATTTATTCTGTTATATTACAACTTAAAGGGAAGTTTATTATTTTTTTAAACTTTTTAAACTTTCAATAGCATCTTGAAGCTCTGCAAGCTTTGCTTGTATTCCATGCAAATCTTCTCCTTCGGTACTATGTTTTATTTCTGATTTTACAATATTAGTTACATCATCAATATCTTGTTTCAAAAATGATAGCTCTTCTAATATATCAAATCTAGTACTGTTATATGTAGCTTTTGTTTCTTTAAGTACACCATCTAATGTATAAGTTTCTTCTAATGATGGTATTATAGCGGAAATTCCAAATTTATTTAATAACTCATTTTTAAATACTTGTTGACCTAGATACTCACCATGAACTATAAATATATTTCTTGGCTTTTGTGACATCTTATCTACCCAATTTAATAAACCATTTTTATCTGCGTGCCCAGAAAAGGCATCTAAATATCTTACTTCTGCATTTACTGCAATTTCTTCACCAAATATTTTAACTAATTTTTCACCTGACATTATTTTTTTGCCTAACGTACCTTCTGCTTGGAAACCAACAAAAAGTACAGTACATTCAGGTCTAAACAAATTATGTTTTAAATGATGCTTAATTCTACCAACTTCGCACATTCCAGATGCTGATATTATAATCTTTGGTGTTGGATCTTCATTTAAAGCTTTTGATTCATCAGGAGATACTATAAAATGTAAATTTTCAAATCCAATTGGATTTTCTCCTTTTAATAAATAATTTAAAGCTTCTTCATCATAATATTCTGGATTTTCTTCAAAAATTCTTGTAGCATTTACAGCTAAAGGACTATCAACATAAACAGGTATCTTATCTATTTTATCTTTTATTTCAGGAATATCTGCATATTTATTTATTTGATATAATAATTCTTGTGTTCTACCCACAGCAAATGATGGTATAATTAAATTACCACCTCTTGCTATTGTATCTAATATTATTTGTATAAATTCAGTTGATTGATCTTTTATTTCTCCATGCAATCTATTACCATATGTTGATTCAATTACTAAATAATCCGCTCTATCAATTGGCTTTGGATCATTTAATATTGGCATATCTGAATTACCTAAATCACCAGTAAATACAACTCTTTTTATTTCACCATTTTCTCTAATATCAAGCAAAACAAAAGCTGAACCTAACATATGGCCTGCATCTACTAATGTAAATGAAATATCATCATTAATTACTATTTTTTGCTCATATTCAATTCCTTTAAATAACTTCATTGAATCTATACCATCTTGAGATGTATACATAGCTTGAGTTTCTTTTTTACCAGCTCTTCTTCTTTTTTTATTAACCCACTCTATTTCTTTTTCTTGTATATGTCCACTATCTGGAAGCATAATGCTACATAAATCTTTAGTAGCATTAGTAGCATATATAGGTCCTGTATATCCTTGTTTATATAACTTAGGTATTCTACCACTATGATCAATATGAGCATGTGTTAAAACAACAAAATCTATCTCATTTACATTAAACGGAAAATTTTCATAGTTTAACATTTGCTCTGTTAATCTTCCTTGAAACATACCACAATCTACTAAAAACTTTTTTCCACAAGCTTCAACCATATGACATGAACCTGTTACAGTTCTTGCCGCACCATAAAATGTTATATTCATATATATTCCCTCTTTCACTAATTGGTGGAATTTAACCTTTTAAATAACAAAAATTTACCACCTACAATTTTTATTATTTTACACTTTTTTAAAGTCTTTTATAATAAGCTGAATTGTTTTTGGCGTTGTATAAGTATTTATATTTAAGCATCCAACTACATCAACTTTATCACCAATTTTTAATTCATCTCGTCTATACCCACTAGAGAATGCTATTCCAACAATTAATATATTATTATCTTTAAGTGTCATTCTTAAATGTTTGTCATCTTTTATTGTACTTATTGCTTGAAGTTTCAATCCTTTGTAAATAAAAACAGGTTCTTTATTTTCTTGACCATATGGTTTCATAATATATGTATCTCTTAAAGTACTAGCATTTAAATCTTCTTTTTTTATTTCTGCATCTATATCAATTATTTCTTTTGATTCATTTGGATTTAATTTAACTACAACTTCATTAAATTTAGTTTTAAATTCTTCAATTTTATTAAATTCAATCGTCATACCAGCTGCAAGTTCATGTCCTCCAAATTGTAGTAATAAGTCTTTACAATTATTTAATGCCTCATATAATGAAAAGCCTAACTGACATCTACCAGAACCACGAATTATTCCATTTTCTTTAGTAAATAATATTACTGGTTTAAAATATATATTAACCAATTTTGAAGCAACTATCCCAATTACTCCATTATGCCAATTCTCACAATATAAAATTATACTACTTTGTTTATCTAATTGTTCTTTTTTTACAATTTCAAGTGCTTGATTAAATATATCTTTTTCAACAGCTTGTCTTAATTTATTTTGCTCGTCTAATTTAGCAGCAATTTTTGTTGCTTCTTGATTTGTTTTAGCTAGTAATAGCTCTACTGCAAGACTTGCATTTCCCATTCTTCCACATGCATTTATTCTTGGTGCTAAAGCAAAAGACACTAATGTACTATCAATTTCACTTATACCTATTAGTTTTAAAATAGCAGCCAGTCCTATGTTTTTTGTGGTTTTCATAGCTTCTATTCCAAACTTTGCAATAACTCTATTTTCACCAGTAAGTGATACAATATCTGAAATAGTACCTACACTTACAATATCAATATATTTTAAGTAACTTTCCTCTTTTAAGTTATATTTAACTTTAAGTGCCATTAAACATTTAAAAGCAACTCCAACACCTGCATGAAATTTAAATTCAGAATTATCTCCTGCCTGTTTTGGATTAATTATGCATACTGCATTAGGAAGTGTATCTCCACATTCATGATGATCTGTTATACATACATCTAGTCCAATACTTGAAGCATAATTTACTTCTTCTATTGCTGTAATACCACAATCAACTGTTATTAATAATGTATTACCACTTTCTTTTATTAATTTTAGTGCCTCTTTATTTAATCCATATCCTTCTGATAGTCTATCTGGCAAATAATAGCTTATCTTAACGCCTAATTCTTCTAAAAATTTATACATAATTGTTATACTTGTAATCCCATCTACATCATAATCTCCATAAATACAAATTTTTTCTTTATTAGTTATTGCAGTAGATATTCTGTCTACAAATTTATTCATGTCTTTAATTAAAAAAGGATCTTTTAATTCATTTAAAGTAGAATTTAAAAACATTGGTATCTCTTCAAATTTTATATTTCTAGAAATCATTAATTTAGCTAATATTTCTGATACTTTATATTTTTCCATTATTTCAGAAATTCGGGTACTATCATATGTTTTAATATTCCATAATTTTTGCATTTGTACTCCTTCCCTATATATTTATAATATATTAACTATATTTTACTATATAATTAATGAAAATGGAAGAGAAAAATTAAAAAATGTTAAATTTTATTATAATTTAACATTTTTTAATTAATTATATTTTTATATTTTTACTTTTAAGTAGCAAAATAATATAATCTACTACTTCTTCTACGCTCATATTTGTTGTATCTATATATATTGCATCATCTGTTTTTATAAGTGGAGAATTTTTTCTATTCATATCTTGCATATCTCTTTTTTGTATATCTTGTTCAATATCATTAATTGACATTATTTGTCCTACTTTTTCTAAATCTTTTTTTCTTCTTTTTGCTCTTACTTTACAATCTGCATCTAAATATACTTTTAAATCTGCATCTGGGAAAACAACGCTACCTATATCCCTACCATCCATTACACTTGAAGATACTTTACCTAATTTTCTTTGCATATCAACTAATTTTTCACGTACATAAGCTATCTTAGAAACATCTGAGGCTGCCATTGACATATCAGATGTTCTTATCTTTTGAGTTACATCTTCATCATTTAAAAAAACTTTAAGGCATTCTTTTTCATATTTAAGCTTAATATTTATTTCATCCATATATTTTTTTATATTTTCTTCATTTGTTTCAATGTTATTAGAAGCAAAATAATATGCTACAGCTCTATACATAGCACCTGTATCAATATATACAATTGAAAGTTTATTTGCAAGTATTTTAGCTGTTGTAGATTTACCAGTTGCACTTGGTCCATCTATTGCAATTATGTAGTTTTTTGACGTTTTTAACACTATTTTTCCTTCTTTCCTTTATTTTTAAACACAAATATGTTATCATATATATAGCAAAAAGTAAAGAGAAGGTGATTATATTGTTTGAAAATTTAGAATTATTTGACAAAAGGATTTTGATTTTATATATATTAGATATAGCTAAAAAAAATTTAACAATAACTCAAATAGTAAGTTTTTGCGCAGATTTTGATGATATAACGTATTTTGATGTTTGCGAATATTTACAAAGTCTAAAAAGCAATAGATATATAGATGAATATTCTGAAGATAATCTCACTTTATACAAATTAACAGATAGCGGAATAAATATACTTCAAGAGCTTCTTGAACTTATTCCAGGCGTTAATCTATATAAATTAAAAAAGATACTATCAAAAAACATTTCTACCGTAAAACTACAATATGAAATAGGAAGTAATGTTATACCAATAAAATCAGACGAATACAAAATATCATGTTACTTAAAAGATGGTAATGATGAATTAGTAAATATAACAATATACGCAGGTAACAAAGAAAATGTTAAAAATATCTCTAAAAACTGGCAAGAAAATTCTGAAAATATTTACTCAGAACTTTTAAATCTTATGACAAAGCAATAGGGCTAGTCTTGTAAAATCAGCTATAGCACAATTTCAATTGTGTTATAGCTGATTTTACGCATTTCTACCCGAATATATAATTGCAAAGACTAGATATTAAAAGTGCTACTGTTTGTTTAAATACCTCTGTTTGCATTTTATCTTTATTTATATTTGCAAGTGATAATATTTTTATATAATTTGCTACTATTTTATAATCACATGTTCTATTTGATTTTATATTATTTAAAAGCATAAGTGCAATATCTTTATCAAATGATTTACTATTTGTTGCCTCTGGTATTTTAAGCTCTAAGCCTCGCATATCATCATCATCTAAATATGCATATAAATTGTTTCCATCAAAAGTTAAATCAGTTAATATATTTTCAACATCTTGTATATCTAAACTTTCTTTTTTTTCAATCAAACTACTAAATTTAGCTTTGATTTTTTGCCTTTGATGTAATATAATCTCATGAATAAATGTTTCCTTAGTTTCAAAAAAATTATAAAAAGTACCTTTTGCAATTCCTGTTTCTCTTGTGATATCTTCAACTGAAGTTTTTTTAATACCATATTTTTTTATAAGTTTTAAACCTATATCATACATCTGTATTTTAGCTCTATTTCTACTTTCTCCTTTAAAAATTGCTGGCATTGTAAAATGCCTCCTTTCTATTGTGACTATAAATAATTGTATAGTCATATATTCTATATTACCATAACACAAGCCAATAGTCAATAGGGCTAGTCTTGTAAAATTATATTTGCTAGTACATAAAGAAAAATTAAAAATGGGATATTAGTATAATACTATACTAATATCCCAAATAGCACATATCAAAAACTAATTTTTTAATGCCCTTATTCCTTCATTACGTATATTTATAGATGCGTTAATATCTCTATCTAATGATAATCCACATTTTTTACAATTATACGTTCTTTGATTAAGTTTTAATTTTTTCTTTATGTTTCCACATTTACTACATTTTTTACTAGATGGAAACCATCTATCAATTTTACAGATATTTTTTCCTAATATTTGCAATTTATATGTAAGTCTTTTTACAAAAATACAATAACTTGTATCATATAGTTCTATTTTACCTTTAACTTTTTTTGCTATTGATTTTAAATTTAGACTTTCTATCGCAACCATATCATATCTTTTAGAAAGTTTTGTAGTTAACTTATGTATGAAATCTTTTCTTTTAAACGCAATAAATTTATGTATTCTTCTTATTCTACCAATAAATTTATACCAATTATTTGAAAATTTTTCCCTTCGTTTTAATTTTGATTCTAAACAATGTAGAGTTTTTAGCATAGTTCTATAAGGTGCATCATATTTTGGTGTTTCACCATCACTTGATACATATATATCGCCCATTTTAAAATCCAATCCTACTACATTATTTAAATTTTCATCTTTATTAATACTTTTTACAATATTTTCTTCATAAGATACAACAATAGCTACATAATATTTGCCACATTTATCTTCAAAAACTACACATCTTTTAATAACAGCGTTAGTTGGCAATTCACGATGCAATCTTACTTTTACAAATCCAATTTTAGGTAAACGAATTCTTTTATGCTCAATACGAATATTATTATTAACATTACTAGTGGCATAACTATTTCTATCCTTAGTTTTTTTAAAAGTAGGAAATTTACATCTATGTTTGTTATAATTTTTAAATGCTTTATTTACATTATTTAATTCAGCACACAAAGCCAAACTATCTACTGTTTTAGTAAATGGATATTGTTTTTTTATACTTGGTAAAGATGGCATTTGATTATGTTTGTTTATTTCACAAATATTAGGTTGTACACCTTGTTCATTACATTTTTTAATATATGACCTATAGGTGTAGAATACAATAATACGTGCAGCTAAGACTTTATTATAAATCAGTCTTGCTGCTATTATAGTTGTATCTATTTTATTTTTTTGTATATTATTTGGATACAATCTATACGTATATGTTTTGAAATTTATCATGAAAAAACACTTCCTTAGAATCAAAAATAAGTATAAATAGAGTACTGCTATATTATTCATATTTTTGATGAAAATATGTACGAAATGTACATAGAAAAAAATTAATCCCTAGTGGGCTAGTCTTGTGGCATGTTGCATCATTGCTATTATAGCAAAAGCAACTTCATGCGTACTATGTTCTATGACATAAATTTAGCATGCGAGCTCCTGTACCCCAAGACAATTATATTATAACACTAAATTATTCAAAAGTCAAGAACAATCGTACGTCAAATATCTACATTTTTCGACATTATAAATGTTTTTAGCCCTATTTGTATACATAATATATACATTCTGTCAATTTTACAAGACTAGCCCTATAACATTTTTTGCTGAGTGTCATATAATATTGTAGGGGGGTGATAAACTGTGGTTAAACCTAGTAATTTGTTACACTCAATTCCTTGTAAATTCAATTTTGGTAACTGTCATTATGTTACTGGCAAAAATATTTCTGTATTTTCTAATTTATTATGTGTCGAAAATTCACTTACTAATTTAACATGTAATTGTAAGAATATTTTCTTAAATAAATTTAGAGCAAAATAACGCATATTTTGCTAAATTATTGTTTTTTATAGACTTTTATGATATACTAAAATAACAAATAAAGTTGGAGGAATATATATGGAAAAATTTGTAGTACACGGTCCTTGTAGATTAAGTGGGACTGTAAATATTAGTGGAGCTAAAAATGCTGCTGTTGCTATACTGCCTGCTACGCTTCTTGTAGCTGGTAAATGTCATTTAGAAAACGTACCTGATATTAGTGATATTAGGTCATATTTAGAAATATTAAAATCACTTGGTTCAAATATAGAATACATATCAAAAAATGAAATGATTATAGACAATTCAAATGTTGGAAATGCTATTGCATCTTATGACTTAACATCTAAGTTTAGAGCATCATATTATCTACTTGGTAGTTTACTTGGTAGATTCGATAGCGTTCAAATTTCACTACCTGGTGGCTGTAATTTAGGTGCTAGACCTATAGACCAACATATTAAAGTATTTGAAAAATTAGGTGCTAGCGTAAATGTTATGCATGGCAATGTTTATGCAAAAAGAGATAACAAATTAAAAGGTTGTCATATATTTTTAGATGTAGTAAGTGTTGGCGCTACAATTAATGCAATACTTGCTGCAACTCTTGCAGAAGGTGTAACTACTATTGAAAATGTTGCAAAAGAGCCACATGTTGTTGATCTTGCTAATTTTTTAAATAGTATGGGTGCTAAAATAAAAGGCGCTGGTACTGATTTAATTAAAATTACAGGTGTTGCATCACTTCATCAAAATTCAAGTTATGTTATAATACCAGATCAAATAGAAACTGGTACTTTTATGGTAGCTGCCGCAGCAACTATGGGTGATGTTACAATAACTAATTGTATTCCTAAACATATGGAACCTATAACTGCTAAACTTATAGAAGCTGGTGCAAATGTTACAGAAGATGGCTTATCTATACATGTTTCTATGAATAAAAGACCAGACCCTATCACAGTAAAAACAATGCCATATCCTGGATTTCCTACTGATATGCAACCTCAAATGTGTATATTACAAACACTAGCTAATGGTTCATCAATGATAGTTGAAAATATTTGGGAATCAAGATTTCAATATACTGATGAGCTTACAAAAATGGGTGCTAATATATCTGCACATGGAAACACTGCTGTTATAAATGGAGTAGAAACATTATATGGCAGTCCTGTTACATCTCATGATTTAAGAGCAGGCGCTGCAATGATTATAGCTGGCCTTGTTGCAAGTGGTGATACTGAAGTATTAGGTATAGATCATATATTAAGAGGCTACGAAAATATTGTAGACAAATTCAATAGCTTAGGTGCAACAATTGAATACATAAAAGACTAATAGCTTAGGAAGAAGGAAATTAAATAATGAATATATATCCATTATATAGTTCAAGTAAACGGTAATTTATTTTATCTAGAAGATAATGATACCTCTATACTCATAGATGTTGGTGTATCATTTAAATCTGTTTGCTTAGCTTTAGATAATATTGGTAAAAAAATTGATGATGTCTCTGCTATTTTAATAACTCATGAACATAGCGATCATATAAAAGGATTACCTACATTATGTAAAAAAATTAACATTCCTATATATACTTGTAATAAAACTAAGGAATATTTAAACAACTATTTAAAAGAAAAAAAAGCTGTTGGAAATATAATAGGACTAGAATATAATGACTGTTTTCAAATAAACAATTTAAATATAGATATATTTGAAACTTCTCATGATGCAGCACAGCCTTGTGGTTTTCATATATCAAATGGTAAAACATCTCTTACATTTGCAACTGATTTAGGATATATTTCTGATAAAATATATGATTATTTAAACACATCTGATTTAATTGTTCTAGAATCTAATTATGACAAAATAATGCTAGAATATGGCAATTATCCTTTTTATTTAAAGAAAAGAATTTCAAGTGATACTGGTCATTTATCAAATACTGATGCCGCACAAGCACTTACTTCTATACTTTCAATAAATCCTAATAAAAAAATATTACTTTCTCATTTAAGTGAAAATAATAATACAGTAAATGTTGCAAAAGAAACTGTTTGTTCTTGTTTAAAAGAAAGTGGAATTGATGATGCTAACATATGTGTTGCTACACAAGATTTATCTTTTGAATGGTACAGCGTATGATTAATATTCAAATAATTTGTATTGGAAAAATGAAAGAAAAAAGTGCTACTACTTTATGTCAAGAATATCTTAAAAGAATATCAAAGTATGCTAAAATATCTATTACTGAGTTGCAAGATGAAAAATTTGATAAAATATTATCAAAAAATGATATAGAAAAAATTAAAAATATCGAATGTGAAAAAATATTAGAAAAAATATCTAAGATAACTAATCCTTATGTTATTAGTTTAGATTTAACTGGAAACACCTATACCTCAGAAAAGTTTAGTAAAAATATTTCAAATATTGCTACCTATTCCTCTTCAAATTTAGTATTTATAATTGGTGGAAGTTTAGGATTAAATGAAAAAATACTAAAAAATAGTAATGATAAAATGTCTTTTTCTACTTTAACTTTTCCACATCAACTAATTAGAATATTTCTTTTAGAACAAATTTTTAGAGCTTTTAAAATATCAAATAATGAAATTTATCACCATTAAAATATATATTCGACAAAATTCGACATTTTTTTCATAAAATGTTGATTTTTTATGGTTTTTATGATAATATAATGTAGTAATAATTAATAATTAAAGGAGGTTTATGAAATGAAATCAACTGGTATAGTAAGAAAAGTAGATGAATTAGGTCGTATAGTTCTTCCAATAGAATTAAGAAAAAATTTAGGTATTTCTATTAAAGACCCACTAGAAATTTACGTAGATGGAAATTTGATAATATTAAAGCAATATCAACCTGCATGTATTTTTTGTGGAGAATCAAAAAATACAACACAATTCAAAGATAAAAATATTTGTAAAAAATGTTTAGATGCAATAACACAAAAGTAGTTTTAAGCTACTTTTGTGTTATTTTGTATAATCTATATTTCCAAATCTCCTATCTCTTTTTGTATATTCTACAATTGCTTTATCAAATTCATTGCTATTGAAATCTGGAAAATATGTTTTAGTAAAATACAATTCTGCATACGAAAGTTGCCAAAGCATAAAATTGCTTAAACGCTCTTCATTACTAGTTCTAATTAAAAAATCTATATCTGGCAAATCATTATACATATTTTTACTTATTATATTTTCACTTATTTCTTCAATATTTTGTTCTTTTATTTTTTTAACCATATCTATTATCTCATTTCGAGCACTATAATTTAAACATACATTTAATATGCCACCCGTATTATTTTTAGTAGTTTCAACTAATTTATCCATTACACTTAAAAGTTTTTTTGAAAGTTTTTCTCTTCTACCAGAAAATACAACTTTTATATTATCATCGTTATATGAATCTAATTCTTCAGTAAATCTATCAATAAATAAATTCATTAAAAACGATACTTCTTCTTTACTTCTTTTAAAATTTTCTGATGAAAAGGCATAAATACTAACTACTTTTATTCCTTTTGATAAAATATACTTACCTAAAATTTTTAAATTCTTAGCACCTGCTTTATGACCTTCTGTTCTAATCATACCTTTTTCTTTAGCCCATCTACCATTACCATCTAATATAATACCTACATGTGTTGGTATTTTTAATTTGCTATAATCCATAATATCCTCTTTTCTTTCAATATTATATCATTAATACTCAACATATGTCAATAGGGCTAGTCTTGTAAAAAATTATATATAATTTTTTACAAGACTAGCCCTAAAAGAATACCACTCATATTTTATGAGTGGTATTCTAGCATTTCAGCAGCGATTGCAAAATTCATAGCAATATAATTTGCTTTAAATTTTGATTTAAATTTACTATTTCCTACATAGATTGATTTTACATCAAGCTTTTTTGAAAAATGAATATCATCTGTATAATTATCCCCCACTATCCAATCTATTTTATTTTCAAGATGACTACATTTAATTAGCCTTTTACGTGCTCTTAGATTTTCAGCATATATAACATCATAAGATTTCATTTTTTTAAGAACTGAAACTGCAAAAATATTATTTGTAATAAATACAATCTCATATATTTGTTTAAGCTTTCTTAACAATACTTTCTTTTTCATAATCGATAATCTAAGTAAATTTTTGTATCTTACATTATATTCATTAATCACACTTTTTGGATTATTAAATGATATAAATGCATAAATAACAAGACGAAACTTTAAAATTTTCATTGTATTACTAATAATTCCAAATGAATTTATATACCAAAGTATTTTGTCAAGTAACATTATTAATATATTATTACTAAACATTTTTTTAATTATGTTATGATCATCTTGCATAAAGTTGTCATATAACGTTCCATCAATATCAATTAATATTGTCCGTTTATTTACTTCCATAATTATATCCGCATCCTTTCGATTTTTTTAAATTATACCACCTACTTTTATATATTTCAAGTATTCATACATAAATTCATCTAATTTGCCATCCATTACACCTTGTATATTCCCTTCTTCATAATTTGTTCTATGATCTTTAACTAATGTATATGGACAAAATACATATGATCTAATTTGACTTCCCCATGCAATATCTAAACTTTCTCCTTTTATACCAGCTTTTTTTTCTGCTTCTTTTATTTTTTCGTACTCATATATTTTTGATTTTAGCATTTTCATACAATTTTCTTTATTTTGAAGTTGTGATCTTTCGGTTTGACATGATACAACAATTCCTGTTGGTATATGTTTTATTCTAACAGCTGATTCAACTTTATTTACATTTTGTCCACCAGCACCACTTGACCTAAAAGTACCTACATCTAAATCTTCTGACTTTATTTCTAGATTCATATCATCAGTAATCTCTGGCATTATTTCAACAGCTGCAAATGATGTATGACGCCTACTATTACTATCAAAAGGAGAAATTCTAACTAATCTATGTACACCTTTTTCGGATTTTAAATATCCATAACTATTTAAACCTTTGATCATAATTGAAACACTCTTAATTCCTGCCTCATCACCTATTTGCATGTCTAATATTTCAACTTCATATTCTGACTTTACTGCCCATTTGCAATACATTCTATATAGCATCTCAGCCCAATCTTGCGACTCAGTTCCACCAGCACCAGGATGAATTGATAAAATTGCATTATGTGAATCATATTCATTAGATAAAAGTGCTTCTATTTCTAACTTATCTGCTTTTTCTGCTAGAATATTTATTAATTTTTCTGTCTCTTTAAAACTTTCTAAATCATTTTCACTACTTGCAAGCTCTAAATATGCTTCTGCATCTTCTAACATATTACAAATATTATGCATTTTTTTAACTTCAATATTTAAGTTTTTTATTTCTTGAAGAACACTAGTAGAACTTTCTAGACTATAAAAGTCTGGCTCACAAGTTTTGTCTTCTAATAACTTTATCTTATTTTGTTTTTCTAATATATTACAAGCACTGCTTAATCTAGTTATATCACTTTTTAATATATTTAACTTTTCTTTTAAACTATCTAAATCCATATTATACCATCCATATTTTATCTATATTATATAACTTATTATCTTTTAAAACAGTTGTAAGTTCATCTGGTTTTAATTCAAATTCTAAATACTCATCCTTAGTTGGATGATAAAAAGATAAATAATATGCCCAAAGTCCTATATTTTGTCCTACTTTATTTATTTTTTCTCCATATTTAACATCTCCATAAAGAGGATGCCCTATATTTGCAAATTGAACTCTAATTTGATGATGTCTACCTGTTTTTAAATTCACTTCTACTAAACTATATTCTTTAGAATTATATACAAAACTTTTTAAAGATTTATACTCTAAAATAGCTTCTTTTGAGTTTTTAGTGTTTTGGCTTGTAACATAACTCATATTTGTTCTTTCATCTTTAAATAGGTAATTATGAAGTTCTAAGCTACCTTCTAATTTACCATTTACAATTGCTAAGTATTTTTTCTTAAACTCTCTGTTTCGTATATATTCTGAAAGTCTACTTGCAGCTTTTGAAGTTTTAGCAAAAACCATAAGACCGCCTACCATTCTATCTAGTCTATGAACTAAACCTAAATAAACATCCCCTGGTTTGTTATACTTTTCTTTTATATATGTTTTAATAATTGTAAGCATATCTATATCTTTACTTTTATCTGCTTGTGAAGGTATACCAGCTGGTTTTACTACAACTATAACATGATTATCTTCATATACTATATGCAACTTTTCCACAATTTCTCCCCCTTAGGGCTAGTCCTGTAAAAAATTATATATATAATTTTACAAGACTATCCCTATGCTATCTTTCCCATTTGGTTGTAATGCCACAAGGAAGTGACATACTACTGTTACTACATTTTAATCCTATTTCATTTGATGATATTTTGCTAAAATCTTTTTCTTTTAGAGCTATACGCAATATATTTTGTATTATAGTTCCAGATAAACCACCTGTATATGTATTTATAATCATAAATATTGCATCACTAGATAATAACTGACTACATTTTGACACTAGATAAAATAAATCTTTTTCAATGCTCCATACTTCACCATTTTTTCCTCTTCCATAAGATGGTGGATCCATTATTATTGCACCGATATGTATTACCTCTTCGTATTTCTCTTTCTACAAATTTTATAACATCATCTACTATAAATCTCACATCTGATTTTTCTAAACCACTACTTTTAACATTTTCCTTTGCCCAATTTACCATTCCTTGTGAAGAATCAACATGACATACACTAGCACCTACTTTTAAACATGCAACAGTTGCTCCACCAGTATATGCAAATAAATTTAACACTTTTATATTTTTTCCTTTTTTCTTTTCAACCAAAATTTTATCCATCATATAATCCCAATTAACAGCTTGTTCTGGAAATAATCCAGTATGTTTAAATCCCATTGGTTTTAAATTAAATGTTATCTCTTTATATTTTATACTCCAACTATCTTTCATTGGTTTTAACTTTTCCCAATGTCCTCCACCTTCATTACTACGTATATATCTTGCATGTGCTTTATTCCAAAGTTCTGATTTTTCTTTTATGCTCCATACTATTTGTGGATCTGGTCTTATTAATATATACTCTCCCCATCTCTCTAATTTTTCACCAGCTGCCATATCTAATAATTCATAATCTTTTAAAGTATCAACTGTTTGCATATTCTACCACCTTTTCTAATAATATATATTGGTGATTAAATGAAAATAATAAAACTTAACAAATCAATATATATTTTTTTATTTATATTTTTACTTACTATTTTGCTTTCACTATGTGCTACTAATTTTAGTTCCGTGAAAACAACAACTGAACTTTTTATCTATTCTGTATTTCCATCATTGTTTCCTTTTATACTTTTTACTGAACTTGTGCTTAAATCAGGATTAATATATGATATATCAAAATACTTAAATTTTATATCTAAAATATTTAAATTATCTAATAATTCATCTATTCCAATTATTTTGGGATTTTTATGTGGTTTTCCTGCTGGAAGTAAAGTAGTAGATAATTTATATTCTAAAGGAATGCTTACAAAAACCGAAGCTAATGTTTTAATTTCTTTTGTCAATAATTGTAGCCCAATATTTATCCTCACTACTGTTGGAATTTCAATGTATAACAATATATCTATTGGAACATTACTTCTTATATCACATATTTTAGCATCAATTATTATTGGATTTATTTATTCACATACTATTATACACGAAAAAAAAGACTTTTTAAAGTATAACAGTGTAAATTCATACCAAAATGGCGAAAATTTACAAAATATATCTAAATTTGAATTATTACAAAAAAGTATTTTAAATTCATTTACAACACTTTCTTTTATTTTTGGTTTTATGATTATATTTAATTTATTTGCAGATATATTACTTGTTTTTATTAAAAATTTTACTAGTAATATATATATATTAAATATATTAACTGGAATATTTGAAGTAACAAGGCGGAGTTAAAAATATATCTAACTTGACAAATTATATAACTAGTATATTAATTACTTCATTTTTATTAGGTTTTAGTGGTATTTCAATAATATTTCAAATAAAATCCACACTTAAAAATTTAAAAATTTCATTTAAAAAATTAATTATATTTAAATTACTACATGGTATATTATCAGTTATAATAGCATATATTTTATTAAAATACTCAAATATTGTTAATGTAACTGCTCTACCAATATTTTCAAATATACAAAAAACTAATTTTTATATGAATGGCACATATATGCTATATACTCATTTTGTTATATTTGTAATATTTATTTTTTCATCATATTTATTAATAAAAAACAAAAAATAAAGTAGCTTATAAAAGCTACTTCTTAAAGAAGGGGGCGTAATCTTAAAAAATAGATTACACTAATATTATGAGTATATATTAATTTATTATACATAAATTTTAAAATTTTATTTGTAAAGAAGGTGATTTAAATGGAAAAAGGTCAGCCATATTTTGATCCATATAATTTCAATATGCAAAACATTCCAAATAATATGCAAGCAATGCCAGGAATGACCCCCGGTTCTATGCCTGAAATGGATATGATGACATCAAACCCTGCTATGTATTATGAACAGCAATATATGTATTACAAATATTTAACGCAAATGTTAGAATACAAAATGAAAATGAAAGAATGGGAAAAGTTAAACAAAGACGCAAAGTAGTAAATTGCCATAGGGCTAGTCTTGTAAAAAATTATATATATAATTTTTTACAAGACTAGCCCTATGGCATATATTAATCTAGTTCGTACATTATAATGCTAGCTAAATTCAAACAGGCAGTTTCTGCTCTTAATATTCTTTCACCTAAACTTACAGTATATACATTCTCTAATTTTTTCAGTTCATTAACTTCTTGAATATCAAAACCGCCTTCTGGACCTACTATTATAGATATATTTTTGTATATTCTTTTTGTTTTTTGTATATTTTCTATAATTTCTTTTAAACTATTTGTTTCATTTTCATAAGCAAAAATACATAAATCTTGTTTTTGAATATCTTTAAACAATTCTTTAAATGTTAAAAAATTATTTACTAACACATCATCTGTTCTTCCACATTGTTTAATTGCTTCTAATGTTATTTTTTGAAGTTTTTCTTTTCTTTTAATTTTATCTTTATCATCTAATTTTACAATAGTATTTTTTGAAAAAAATGGCACAATTGTTTTAGCACCTATTTCAACTAACTTTTGAACTAAAAAATCCATTTTATCATTTTTAAGAAAAGCTTGATATACAGTTAAATTTATATTTGGAATTCCTACACTTTCTAATTTTTTTATCATATTTAATATAGCAAATTTTTTTGAGATATATAATATTTTACATTCCATATTATTTACAATAATTGTATCTTCTACTTTATATCTTAAAACTAAAATATGTTTAAATTCATCGCCTGATATTTTAAAAAATACATCATTTTCAAAATTATTATCATGGCTAAAAAGCACATCAAAAAGATATGCTTTTTCAACTTTTTCTATATCATTATTATTAAAAATATATTGTCTAGCCATAATTATCTACCAAAAAAACCTTTCTTTTTTGAAACGTCTTCTCCCATTGAATCAGCAAATTCTTTAAGTATATCTCTTTGCTTATCACTTAATTTTCTTGGTACATCTACATGAACTACAAACTCTAAATCGCCTCTTGAAGTTCCATGTATATTAGGTACTCCTTTTCCACGTATTTTGAATTTTGATTCTGATAATGTTCCTTCTGGTATATTAAATTCCATTTCACCTTCTAATGTGGGAATAGTTATTGCAGAACCAAGAGCAAGTTTTGTAAATGGCACATTAATGTCAAATATTACATCATTGCCTTTTCTTCTAAATATTTTATGTGGTGATATAGTTACAACAACAAATAGATCGCCATTAGGACCACCTTTTTTGCCTATATCTCCTTCACCTCTGAGTGATACTGCTTGACCTTCATCAATACCAGCAGGTATCTTTATATTTATTTTTCTTATCTTTCTACTTATTCCATCACCACCACATTTTTCACATGGACTTGGATTATATTTACCAGTGCCATTACATTTATCACAAGTTTTAACTGATGAAAAAGCTCCCATTATTGTATTTTGAACTGTCTGTACTTTGCCTTTACCACCACATTTATCACATGTAACAGATGAAGTACCTTTTCTTGCACCAGTTCCATTACAATTGTCACAAGTTTCACTTCTTGTAACATTAATTTCTTTACTTACTCCAAATATAGCTTCTTCAAATGTAAGATTCATATTATATCTTAAATCTGCACCTTTACTAGGTCTTTCTGCTTTTGATGAAGATGAAAAACCACCAAAACCAGAACCAAATACACTACCTAATATATCTTCTAAATCTATATCCATTCCGCCATTAAATCCTGAAAAATCAAATCCACCAAAGCCTTCTGCTCCATAACCTCCCGAACCAAAACCTGCATTTTGATAGTTAGAACCAAATTGGTCATATTGTGCACGTTTTGTTTTATCTGAAAGTACAGAATATGCTTCACTTATTTCTTTAAATTTTTCTTCTGCTGCTTTTTTATCAGTTCCTTCATGTGAATCCGGATGATATTTTTTTGCTAAAACTCTATATGCCTTTTTAAGCTCGTCATCGGTAGCTGTTTTACTTACTCCAAGCATCTCATAATAGTCCTTAGAACCAGCCATTGTTTGCCCCCATTTCTAAACTTTAAACATAAGCGAGAGTTTATGTTTAAATTCTCTCGCTTATATTAAAAGTAATAATTATTTATTGCTATTATCGTCTTCTACTTTATAATCTGCATCATGAACTACGTTATCTGCTTCTGCATTTGGCTCTGCATTTGCATTAGTAGCTTCTGCATTAGCACCTGCTTCTGCTTGTGCTTGACTATATAGTTTAGATGAAATTTCATAAAATACTTGTGTTAATTTATCACTTGCAGCTTTAATAGTTTCAGTATCTGTTCCTTCTAATGCTTTTTTAACACTTTCTAATTCAACTTCTACCTTAGATTTTTCTTCAGCAGATATTTTACCATCTAATTCTTTTAATGTTTTTTCTGTGTTATATACTAATGAATCAGCATTATTTCTAACTTCTACTTCTTCTTTTTTCTTTTTATCTTCTACGCTATGAGATTCTGCTTCTTTAACTGCTGCTTTTATTTCATCTTCTGTTAAATTAGTACTTGCAGTTATAGCTATTTTTTGTTCAACATTTGTAGCCATATCTTTAGCTAAAACATTAACTATACCATTTGCATCAATATCAAAAGTAACTTCAATTTGAGGTACTCCTCTTGGAGCTGGTGGAATTCCTGTTAAACTAAATCTACCTAAAGTTTTGTTATATGCAGCTATTTCTCTTTCTCCTTGTAATACATGTACTTCAACTGATGTTTGACCATCTGCAGCTGTACTAAATATTTGAGATTTTTTAGTTGGTATTGTTGTATTTCTTTCAATTAATTTTGTAAATACACCACCATAAGTTTCAATACCTAGTGAAAGTGGAGTTACATCTAAAAGAACTAAATCTTTAACTTCTCCTGTTAAAACACCACCTTGTATAGCAGCACCTGCTGCAACACATTCATCAGGATTTATACCCTTATATGGTTCTTTTCCAGCTATTCTCTTAACTGTTTCTTGTACTACTGGTACTCTTGTAGAACCACCAACTAATAATATTTTATCTATTTTATCAAATGTAAGTCCTGAATCTTTCATTGCTTGATTTACAGGTCCCACTGTTGCTTCTACTAAATCAGAAATTAATTCTTCAAATTTTGATCTAGAAAGTGATATGTCTAAATGTTTTGGTCCTGAACTATCAGCAGTTATAAATGGTAGATTAATTTGAGCTTGCATAACACCAGAAAGTTCTATTTTAGCTTTTTCTGCTGCTTCTCTTAATCTTTGCATTGCCATATTATCTTTTGATAAATCTATACCAGTTTCTTTCTTAAATTCTACTACTAAATAGTCTATTATTCTTTGGTCAAAATCATCTCCACCAAGTCTGTTATTTCCAGATGTAGACATAACTTCAAATACTCCATCACCAATATCTAATACAGATACATCAAATGTGCCTCCACCTAAATCATAAACCATTATTTTTTGATCATTATCTTTATCAAAACCATGAGCAAGAGCTGCTGCTGTTGGTTCATTTATAATTCTTAAAACTTCAAGACCTGCTATTCTTCCTGCATCTTTGGTTGCTTGTCTTTGTGAATCACTAAAATATGCTGGAACAGTTATAACTGCCTCTGTTACTTTTTGTCCTAAATAATTCTCAGCATCAGATTTTAATTTTTGAAGTATCATAGCTGATATTTCTTGAGGTGTATATTCTTTATCTACAATTTTTATTTTTTTATCAGTGCCCATATCTCTTTTTACAGACATTACTGTTCTGTCATGATTTGTAACCGCTTGTCTTTTAGCGATTTGTCCTATTAATCTTTCTCCATTTTTAGCAAATGCTATTATTGATGGTGTAGTTCTTGCACCTTCTGCATTTGGTATTACTGTTGCTTCTCCATTTTCAATTACTGCAACACATGAATTTGTTGTTCCTAAGTCAATTCCTATTACTTTTCCCATTTTATTTTCCTCCTTAAAATTTTACATATATTATTATATTTTATGCCTTAACATAAAATTAATATCTAATTTGCGACTTTTACCATAGTATGTCTAATTACTTTATCGCCTAATTTATACCCTTTTCTAAATACTTCTGTTATTTCTTTTTCACCATATTTTTCATCTTCTTCATGCATTACTGCTTCATGAAGATTTGGATCAAATGTTGTACCAATATCGGGTATAGATTCTAAACCTTCTTTTTCTAAACATTCTTTAATTTGATTATATATCATAACCATACCATCTTTAAAATTTGTATCACTACATTCAGAATTAATTGCTTGTTCTAAATTATCAATTATTGGTAGTAATGATTCTATAATATCCGATGTTACTGATTTATATAACGTTTCTTTTTCCTTAGTCATTCTTTTTTTAAAATTATCAAATTCAGCCATATTTCTTTTTAAATGTTCAAAATATTCATCTGTCTTTTTTCGTTGCTCTTCTAAATCATCGTTAAGTTTAGCTATATATTCTTCTTTATTCAGTTCAGGTATATCATTTTCTTCTAATATTTCTTCTTTTTCTTCTTTTGCCACAAAAAACACCTCCTTTTAAGTTAACTTTTTATTATTTATCTTTCGACAGTATATTTTTCACTTTTTCATTTATATATTTAAGCGTAGATACTGTTTTAGAATAATCTAATCTTTTAGGACTTACAACTGAAAGTTTGCCACTATATCCATCACCATTTTCTAAATTAAGTGAAATAATACTATAATCTTTTAACATAATTTCTAAATTTTCAGAACCAATTACAATTCCTACATCGTTATTTTCAATTTTATCTATTACGGTATCTACTGCATTTTTAGTAGATAGCATATTAATAAAATTCTTTGCTTTATCAATATTTGCAAATTCTGGCATATCAAGTATTGATTCTAAATTATTACTTACTATTTTATTGTCTCCTGACATCTCATGTTTTATACCTTCGCAAATTTTTTCAAGTACATTTGAATATAACTTTAATTCTTTAGATATAACTGATGATAAAACATTATATAATTTTTCAATCGGAGTTCCTTGTAAATTAGTGTTTAATAATTTGCTAAGTTCTTTTACACTATCATCTGGAATTGTATCTGTAAGTTTTGCTACAACATCTTTTATTGTTCCATTTTCAGACATTATTATAACAAGAAGTATTTTATCAGAAATTTTTAAAATCTTTATTGATTCTAAAATATCTTCATTTTTCATTGTAAGTATTGTAGGTCTATTTAAAATTTTAGAAACAGTATCTGCAACTTGTTCAAATAAATCTTCTGTATTACCATAACCTGTTATACTATTGTTAATATAATTGATATCTAGCATTGATAACTGCTGACTTTGCATTAAATTATCTACATAATATCTGTATCCTTTACTAGATGGTATTCTACCAGAAGATACATGTGGTTGTTCTAAATAACCAGATTCTTCTAATAATTTCATATCATTTCTAATAGTAGCAGAGCTATATTCCAAATTATATCTATCTGCAATAGTTTTTGAACCAACCGGCTCAGCAGATGTTACATAATCTTCAACAACAGATGCAAGTATTCTTTTTTTTCTATCATCTAATTTCATAATACATCATCCTTAACTTTTATATTTAGCACTCCTTTTCTTTGACTGCTAATATTCTACTACTTTGATATTCACTTGTCAAGTATTTTATGAAAAAAAATATAAAAAAAAATAAAATTAGCAGTCAACTTTTTTTTGGCATAGGGCTAGTCTTGTAAAATTATATGAATAATTTTTTACAAGACTAGCCCTATGCCAAAAAAGGCGTAGCAAAATTTATCTTGCTACGCTTTTTTATGTTATTCTATTTTATTTTTATTAAAAGAAATAAAATGTATAACTGATAATACTATTAAAACACTAAATATTATTGCACCTAATATAAGCTTAGATTGCAACATTGCTGTAAAAATTGTAATGGATAATACAATAATAAAAATGTAATATATTTTTATTATTCGCACGCTATCTCTCATATCATGCCGAAATTTTTTAATTGTAACTGCATTATATTCTTCTAATATTTCAAATGAAACTGTTTTAGAAATTAATAATACATCACATACAATTGAAATTGTTATTAATGTAATTGGCAATGCAATACCTATAAAAAAAAGTGCTATTACATTATAATAAAAAAAATATTTAATCAACATGCATATGGCTAATAATAAACAAGTAAATATCGAAACAGTATCACAAATTGCCAAAAAAGCATAATTTGTTTTTTTCATAAAAAGCCTCCTAAATTTAATTTAAATAAAGTAATTTTCTCCTTTCACTTCAAAACTTTAATTACAAATTTTTCCCAACATTTTAAATACAATATCTATATTATATCACTATATTCATATAAAATCAAGTATCAAATTTAATTGCTTAGATTTCATTTTTTTGGCATAGGGCTAGTCTTGTAAAAAATTATTCAGATAATTTTTTACAAGACTAGCCCTATGCTATTTCAAAAATGTGATTGTCGCCATAGTAGCGTAATCTTTTTGACTATTTTTTTTAGAAACTCTATATGAAAAACAAACATCACTATTACAAACTGTACATATATTACTAAGTACAATATTACTTTCCTTTAATCCTAAATTAATTAAATCTTGTTTTATAACATAAGGTAAATCAATATAAAACTTACCCTTTTCTTTTGTAGTTATATATTTATCTTCATCTTTCCAAATATCTGTAAATAGCTTTTTAAACTTTTCATCCGATGAACAAAAACAACATTTATTTATACTAGGACCAATACATACTATAATATCTTCATATTTACTTTTATACTTTTCATTTAATAATTTAATAGCTTTCAAATATATTTGTTTAATTGTACCATTCCAACCACTATGAATATTAGCTACAACATTTTGAACTGGATCATATATTATTATAGGGTTACAATCTGCCGTTGTTATGGCAGTAGCAATGTTAGAAGTATTAGTTATATATCCATCATAATCTTCTAAATTCATTCTACTAACTTTATATGGCTCTTTATTATTATCATCTATGATAAGGATATTGTCTGTATGGTTTTGCCTAGCTTTATATATTTTATCAATAACTAATTCTTTACAAATAATATCATAATTTTCTAAAACATTATCAAAACTATCACTTCCATATAATCTAGTATTTAAAGAATTAAAATCGCCACTAGATACACCACCATTTTTTAAAAAACAAGCATGACTTAATTTATCACTGTATCTATCTAATATATTAAACGTTATATATTCTAAATCACCATTTACTCTATGTGTAATATCATTATTACTAAAATCTTTTTTCATTAAACTTTTATCTCCCTACCTAATTTAAATGAATAAATATATACTTTGCTTACATTAATATTAGTTAACTTTTCTATTGCCTCTTTATATATGTCAAGTTGCATTTTATACCTAGCTATATATTCTTTTTCTTCTAATAAATTATCTGTTTTAAAATCTAACAAAGTATATGTATTATCTTCATTTAAATAATATAAATCAATAACACCTTGAATAGTACTTCTAGAAATACTTTCATCTTTTAAAGTAAACTCTACTTCTTTTTTAACTAATTTACTTTTTTTAATTTCATTACCTATATTTGAATTTATAAACTTAAATATTTTATTTATATCAATATAATTTTTATCTAATACGCTAATTATTTTTTTATCAATTAACATTTCTAAATATTTTTCAATATCCAAAATAGTATCTATTTTTTCAAAATCTAAATATTCAAGTATAAAATGAATTAAAGTTCCTTTTCTTGCTGCTGAATATTTAACACTATTACCATTTAAACATTCTGGCATTTTTAGCATAACTTCTTTTACTTCACAAACTCCATTTTCTTCCATTTTACTTTTTTTAAGCTGACTTACGCTTACTCTTTTATTAGACAAAACATCACCTATATATTTATACTCATATTCTATATTTTGTTTTAATTTATTTACATTTTCATTAATTTTTAGTTTTTCACTATCTTCCTTTTCTATATATTTAGCTTCAATTTTTTCTTTAAAATCACCATTTTCAATTTCATCTATTTCTTTAATTTCATCTAAATTTTCATTATTTTTTACATTAACTACATTTAATTTAATATATTCATTTGTTTTATTATCTTTAATATCCGAATATAAAGGCATTAAAATATTATCTAAATATGAATTATTTTTTCTTATTAATGAGCTATCAATTTTAGATTCATTATACATTAAAAACATAGAATTTATTTTTTTTTCATAATCTTTAACACATCCAAATATATATAATTTTTCTTTAGCCCTAGTCATTGCAACATATAACATTCTAAGTTCTTCTGATTTCATTTCCTCTATCATTTTACTTTTTATTCCTTCTTTTATAACAGAAGGATATGTTATAGCTAAATCTTCATTTATTATATTTATACCTATTCCTAAATTATGATGTAATACTACTTTTGAACTTATATCTTTACTATTATATTTAGATGAAGTATTAGCCAATATAACAATAGGAAATTCTAGCCCTTTACTTTTATGTATTGTCATTATACGAACTACATTTTCATTTTCACCAATTATTTTTGCAGTAGTAGTATCTCCACTTTGTTTACTTTTCAAAGATTCAATATATAAAATATATTCATATATTGATACTGATGTACCTAAGCTATTTGCAACATCAATTAAACTATCTAAATTAATTTTAGCTTCATTAGCATTTTTAAATGTAATTACTTGATTATATACGCTAGTTTCTTTATATAACCTTGATAAAATTTCTGCAACATTATATACTTTAACATACTTTTTAAATGTTTCTATTAAACATACAAAATCTTTTATTTTACTAATTAATAATTCATTACTTTCTAAATTATTTTTTAGACAATTATATATATAGTCTTTTTTATCTATACTTTTAATTTCATATATTTCATCTAAACTAAATTTACCAATTATACTATACATAATACTTACCATATCTATATCTTGATATGGATTATCTATAACTTTTAAAAATGAAAGTACAAGTCTTACTTCATCATTATCAAATAAATTAGTTGTAGAATCAGAAAAAGCAGGTATACATAGTTTTTTAAATTCATCAAGTAAAATATTTCCTTTGCCTTTTATATTTCTAAGTAATATTACAATATCTCTATATTTTGCATTTTCAAATATTTTTTCTTTCATATTAAAAACTTTAAATGGTTTTATATTTACAATCTCATTTACTTTTTTAGCTATATATTTTGCTTCAATTTCAAAATCTTTTAAATCATTTATATATTTCAAAGTTTCTTCATTTTCTTCAATATATGTATCTTCTTGTGATTCTTTTAAATCTAAAATATTAAGCTCAGTAGTATAATCATTGGTTTCACATTCAATATATTCATTATTACCAAACTCTAATTTTTCATTATCTAAATAATTAGAATTACCTATTTTATTACTCATTATTTGTGAAAATATATAATTTATACTATCTATAACATTTTTTCTACTTCTAAAATTTTTAGCAAGTATTATTTTACAGCCATTTTCATCTATTTCATCTAACTCATTTATATTTTTATATTTGTTATATTTTTCATTAAATATTTCTGGCATAGCTTGTCTAAATTTATATATACTTTGCTTTATATCTCCTACCATAAATCTGCTGTGTTTGGTACTTATTGCATTTAAAATTGCTTCTTGAACAAAGGAAGTATCTTGATATTCATCAGTATATACTTCAATATATTTTTCTCTATATTTTTTAGCTTCATCCGTTATTTTAAATACATATTTGCCTTCTACTAATTCTTTTTTAACTAGTACTTTAAGAGCTAAATGTTCAATATCTGAAAAATCAATATATCCATTGTCTTGTTTTAACTTTGTGTACTCAATATCAAATTTAAATAAAAAGTTATATATATACTCCAAATATTTAAAAGTATTTTTTAAATCTATTAAAATGTTTTCAGATTTAGCATAAATATTTGTCATTAATTTATCTATTTCATCTTTTATAACTGACTTTCTAAATATTTTAAGTTCTTCTTTTAATAACTCATTACTTACTTTATTTCTAGGCATATTTATAGTATTTGCTTTTAATATATTAAAGTTTTCATATAACAAATCCCATGAATTATTACTACATTTTATGCATCTAGTTATATTATCTAAATCAGTATCTAGCATTTGAATATATTTTTCATAGTCATCTTCTTCTTTTAATTTATTTATCATATTATTAATTTTATTTGATATAACAAGAAGTTCATCTATAACAAAGTCATATATTTGTTTTCCAAAATCTAAATTATATAAATCTAAATTTAAATCTGAAATATTATATTTTTCAATTTTTTCTTTAAGCCAATCAAATGGATATTCAAAACTATTTATATATGAATATATTTTAAACATATACTCTATAAACTCTTCATCGCTGCTATTAAACATTTCTAATATGTTATATAGTCCAAAAGTGTCAATTTTATATGATTTATATTCTTCTTCTAAAATAGTAGTAAATGCTTTTGTTTTATATAGCTTTGATTTTATATCATCACATACTGATATATTAGAATCAATACCTAATATATAGAAATTCATGCGAATAACATTTAAACAAAATGAATGTATAGTAGTAATATCCGCTCTATGTATATATTCTAATTGTTTTTTTAAAAAAGCATTGTCACTTTCTTTTTTACTTGCTTTATATATAGCATTAGTTAATTTAGTTTTAAGTTCAGCAGCTGATGCATTTGTAAATGTAACAACAAGAAGACTATCTATATCTACCTTAGAATTAATAACCTTTGATATTACTCTTTCTACAAGTACTGCTGTTTTACCTGAACCTGCTGATGCTGAAACTAATATATTACTACCACTTGCATTTATTGCTAACTTTTGCTCTTTAGTCCAATTTTTATCTGACATATTTATCAAAACCCCTCACAATCTTTTATTTAATTTATATAAAGTACTATTCGAAATGATAATGTTTGTAAAGAATTATTCACAAAATTACTATAACGATATGAAGCCGGATCAGTGGTTCCACTTAATGAATAACATCCACTTCTATATATTCTAAATATATCAAATTTTTCATTAGTCCATTCTAAAGCATTACCTGCAATATCATAAATATTGTTTACTTGCCATAACTGACTAAATCCTGTTTTTTGTAAACTTCCAAAACCTGTTACATTTGCAGGTTTTGTCGAATCTTTATGATTCCCCCATGCTTTTGAATCAATTACATTATTTCCTGAATTATTTATCCATCTAAGTAATGTATCCCACATTGTTCCTGTAACTAATCCTGATTTTACACTAGATGTATTAATAAAAGATTCCGCTTTTATTTTAGCATTTGTATAATTTATATTATTCCATACCTTACTATCTTTTTTAATAACAAGAGTTTCTCCCTCTTTTCCTGCTTCATATCTTGCAATATAGAAACCACCGTATTTTTTTATTTGTTCTTGTTCATCTTTAACACCTATTGGTAGTTCATCTTCTGAGGTATTTTTTTCACCTGCATTGTAATCAGATAAATATGAAAATATTTTTTTATATTTTACATTAATATTATCAACAGGAACCCATACAAATTCATTATGTTTATTATCTTCAATTACATATCCCGTATTCCAAGCTCCTTCTTTATATGTAAATCCTACTGGAATTATTGGATTATTATATGAAAAACCTGGTTTTTCTGGTTCTATTGGTTTATCTGGTACATTATTATCTAACATAGTACATTTTATAATTTTAGTTTCTTCTATTGAATTATCTTTATTGTTAATTACTAATTTTACATATATTCTATCAGAATTTACATTATAAAATGTATGTTGTTTTTTTTGTTCATTAACTGAAATAGAATATGTTATTTCATCTGTGAAATTTATTCCATCTATTGATTTTGAAAATTTAACATTTATTGCTTCAGTAATATTTAAAAAATTAGCAGTTAAAGTTAATTCTGGCTTAATATTACTATCTATTTTATAATTAATATGTTTATTAGATGATATTTCTTGATTATATGAATTAATATTGTCTGCTTTATCTACTAATATTATTTTAATAATTTGAACATTTTTAGGTACGTTTATACTTGCTGATAAATCTGATTTTATTTTTGCTTTTTTTCCTTTTGATAACATATATATATTATCAAAATCATTAATTCCCTCATAGTAATTCTCTACTGTATAATTATCAATATACTTTTTTAAATATTCAAATCTAATTTCTTTTATTCCACAATCACTTTTTTTTAATTGCAACATTATTGTATTCATATTTTCATTTGTTGATAAAATTATATTCTCAATCATTGGTATACTTTTATTAAAGTTAGATAAATCTATTTTTACTTTTCCAATTAATTTACTATCTTTATATTTTAATATATCTACATATCTTTCATTGATAGATTTTATATTATCTTCTATAAAATTTGCTTCTTCTAATGTAAGTGTTGGAACTTTTATTGTTTCAGTATTATTTACAATTGAAGATAACAAATCAAAACCAAATATATTATTGCCATATTTTGTTGTTATTAATCTTTCTTTATATCCTGAAACGGACATAAATAACTGTTCTCCTATTTCCATTTTTACTTCAATATTTACCTTCATTTTATTAGACCAATTATTACTTTTATTTACTATTATTCCAGCAGAAGTACAAATAGTTGAACTATCTAAAATAGGTTCTTTTATTTTTACTACAGATGATAATTTTGGTGTAATTGAAAAATATGTAGTGCTTTTTGAATCCATACCATACAAATAATATATTTTAAAAGATGGATAAGCTACAACAAATATATCGTTTTCTCCCTTTTTACCATTTCCATAATTAGTTTTAGTTACGTTTATTTTACTTAAATCTATTTTATAAAAAGTAGAATCTAAATCTTCATTTTCTTTTATTTCATCATTTAACTTTAATTTAGCATCCTTTCTTGCAAGTAATAATATATCATCTTTTTTAAGTGGTATTTCTTTTTCTAATATTGGAAACACTAAATTATTTATATAATAACTTTCAACTGAATTTTCAATATCGTTCAAATCATTTACAAATGTAGTTAATTTTGCATTTTCAATTACAGTTGAAGAAAATATTGTAGCAGTAGTAATAAGTATTATAGAAATACTAATTGTTACTACTAATACTAATAGAGTTATACCCTTATTAGTAAAAAAATTCATTAAATTCACCTCTATAATATTTTACTACAAAAAAATATAAAATGGAAGACTTAACCAATTTTTATATCTTTTTTAGTTAAAATCAATTGAATTTATTAAATTTTAGTAAATAATTTTCTATTAATTTAAAATAACTTTAGGGCTAGTCTTGTAAAAAAATATATCGTCAAAAAAAGTTCGGAAATTAATCCGAACTTTTATATTTTAATTACTAAAATATGATTGCACTATGGGGATATAAATTTTGATTTACAAACTCTCCTACCAAAAGTTTTATTTCATTTGCCTCTACTAATAAATTATGAGAATTACTACTTCTATTTACTGCAATAGTAATTTTTTCTTTTTCACCTCTTCTTTCAAATACTATAATATCATCAGTTATGTTTATTGGAATAAAATTAGATTTACTTAAAAACTTTGATTCATTCCGAATTTCTCCTAATTTTTTGAAAAATTCAAATAAATCATTATCTATATTATCCCATGGAAATGTTTTTCTATTAAATGGATCTTTATATCCACAAACACCTACTTCATCTCCATAATATAAACAAGGAATACCCGGCATAAAATATTGAATAATACTTGCAAGTTTAAGTAACTGTTTGCCTCGTAAATACTCTTCACTTGATAAATTATCATTTTCAGCCTGCCACTGCCGATCATGATTTTCGACTTCTTTTGCAACAAGTTTTGTTAATGCTCTTTCTGTATCATGAGTTGATAATGAATTCATAAGAGAATTTAAAATTGGTTTTGGATAGTTTTCTATAATTTTTATAACACTATTATAGAACATCTTACCATTTCCATATCGTATATATGAAAGTATCATATCTTTAAAAGGATAATTCATAACACTATCCAAAAGGTTATGTGTTAAATATTTTTTTCTTTCACCATACGCCTCTTTAATAGAAGCATCCTCCCATACTTCACCAATTACTGAACACATTTGTCCATCTGTCTTTAAGCTTTTTATTCTTTCTGTTATCTTTGACAACATTTTTTCAGGAAGTTCATCAACAACATCAAGTCTAAATCCAGATGCACCTAACTTTATCCATTTTTCTATTATATTGCATATATATTCGATACATTCATTATTACTTTTATTAAGTGAAGGTAATGTATCAAAACCCCACCAGCTTGAATACTGATTTGGAAAATTAATAAAATTATACCATGAAAAATATTTACTTTCTTTATTATTGTATGCACCAATTTCGTTATATCTACCAGTTTTGTTAAAATATACGCTATCACTTCCTGTATGATTAAAAACTCCATCTAAAATAACTCTAATACCTAATTTTTTAGCTTCACTACACAATTTTACAAAATCTTCTTCTATGCCTAAATCTGGATCAATTTTGCTGTAATTTGCTGTATCATATCTATGATTAGAATGTGATAAAAATATTGGATTTAAATAAATTTTATCAGCACCTAAACTTTTGATATAATTTAGCTTTTGAATTATACCTTGCAAATCTCCACCAAAAAAGTCATTATTTAAAATTTGACCACTTTTATTTGGCAAATAATCTGGACTTTCGTTCCAATTATAATGATACTTTCTGCCATATGGAACATCAACTTTTAAAGAATTACTTTTGTAAAATCTATCTGGAAATATTTGATAATATATTCCTGTTTGCATAAAATCTGAAACACAAGTTTCTTTGGAATAAACAGTAAGTTGAAAACTCTCATCTTGTGGATAACCAAATTTTCCAAATCCAATCTCATCTTTTCTAATGGATTTAGACTGATTATCTACTGTTACTGTAAAATAGTAAAAATACACAAAAGCCTCTTTTGGAATATAGCTGCATGTATAAATATTAGATAGTAAGTCACTACTAGAATAACTCATTTTAATTATTTCTCTATTATACCAATCATCAGCCTTAAATATAACAAGTTCCAGATTTTGTACATCAGTAAAAACATCAAATTTAATATTGAACTTTACTTCTTCACCTTGTTTTACACTTCCAAATGGAAGCTTATACTCTTCTGATAAACTGTTGTACATCATAGTATTCATATATACCCTCCTTCAACATAATATTAATTAGTTGCTACAAAAATATTTTCATAAATATATTATCACATTTGTCGTATTTTGTCAAATTATGTTGTAAAAATATATTTTAAAAGCTTTAGGGCTAGATTTGTAAAATTATATATAACGCAATACTACAATATAGTACATATTGTAAAATTTGGCATTAAATCATATATTCACGCACTATATTATTGATTGTATAGCATATTTTTTAATATAACAATATAGGCCAAAATATATAAAATTTGACATAATAAACGTACTGATTAAAGATATACTTTAAAATAGTAGATTTTGATATAATTATTGATAAGTGTGCTAGATAAAGCACAATTGATGGAAGCTAAATTAGCTTTCCCTAGTGGGCTAGATTTGTGGCATGTTGCATCATCCTATACAAGTGAAAACAACTTCATGCGTACTATGCTCTATGACATAAATTTAGCATGCGAACTCCCGTACCCCGAGACTATATATATTATATACAACTAGACTATTAAAGTCAATAATTTTCTAATAAAATTGTCCGACAAATTCTGATAAAAAATGCTAGATTTGTAAAATTAATATGTTTTTCATATTAATTTTACAAATCTAGCCCTAAGCACTATTTTAAAATAAATACAGTTAATGTACAATATACAATTGAAAAAATAAAAATCATAATTATACATAACTGAATTATTAGTATATTACTCTTTAACTAATTTACTTCCTAAATGTCTGCCACCTAATAAATGAAAATGAATATGATGAACTACTTGTCCACCATCTTCTCCTGCATTACAAATAACTCTATAACCAGATTCATCTATATTACATATCTTAGCTACTTTTTTTATAGCTAAATATACTTTTGAAATATATTTAATATTTTCTTCATCTAATTCATTTACATCTTTAATATGTTTTTTAGGTATAACTAAAACATGAATAGGTGCTACTGGATGAATATCTTTAAAAGCTAATACAAATTCATCTTCATATACTTTATCGCTAGAAATTTTACCTTCTATAATTTTACAAAATAAACAATCTTCCATATTATTTTTCCTCCATTTTATTTAAAAAATTAACAATTACATCAGTAATTTTAGAAACAGATTCATTTAAAAACTCTCTAAATTCTATTTTACTACCAGTATCTGATATTACTCTCATACAAATATATGGTATATTATTAAATAAACAAACGTGAGCTATTACCGCACTTTCCATATCAACAGCAATACAATTAAACTTTTCTTTCAAACTATTTTTTAAATTTTCATCAGTTACAAAAACATCTCCTGATGCAATTGTACCATACATTGCTTTGCCTATTTGTTTTGCAATTAAATACATATTTTTAGACAAACTTTCATCACAAGGAATATATACTTTATTAATTCCAAGAACTAAACCTTTTTCATAACCTAGTGCTGTTATATCATAATCATGCTGAACTGTATTTTTAGCAATTACTAAATCAAATATATTTAAATTATTATCTAAACTTCCTGCAACACCAACATTTATTATATATTTTATATCAAAAGACATTATTAAAGTTTGTGTGCATATTGCAGCATTTACTTTACCTTCATCACATCTACAAATTATAACATTAGAATTATTTATATTACCCATATAATAACATATATTACATATTATTTTTTTATCTACATTTGTCATTAAAGATAATAATTTATCTATTTCAATTTGCATTGCTCCAATTATACCAATATATTTCAAATTTATTCCCCTTTAACAAAAACAGCTTTTATTCTTCTTACACCACTAGATACTGCCTCTTCTTTTATAATCTTTATATGCTGAAGTTCAGAAGTATTTGAAACATGTGGACCTCCACATATTTCTTTTGAAAATCCATCTACTGTGTATACTTTTACTATTTCACCATATTTACTTGCAAAAATACCTTTTGCTCCATATTCTCTAGCTTTATCAATAGGCATCTCTTCGCATACAACATTTAGCTTTTTATCAATTTGTTCATTTACCATATTTTCTACTTTATCCAAAATTTCTCTTGTTACTTTTTCAGGATTAGCAAAATCAAATCTAATACGTTCAGCTGTTATATTAGAACCTTTTTGGTATACATGGTCTCCTAATATTCTTTGAAGTGATTCTAAGATTAAATGAGCTGCTGTATGATATTTAGTAGTCTCTATGCTATGATCTGCAAGTCCACCTTTAAAAATACCTTCTGCTCCTTCTCTAGATTTAGTTTGATGTTTTTCAAAACATATTTTAAATCCATCCATATCAGAAACAAAACCATTTTCGCTAGCAAGTTCACTTGTAACTTCTGGTGGAAAACCATAAGTATCATATAACTTAAATATAATTTCACCATCTATTTTTGATATACCGTCTTCTTTTAATTTAGTTATAACTTTAACAAATTCTTTTTCTCCACTTATTAAAGTATTCATAAATCTACTTTTTTCTTTATTTATTTCTTTTAATATATTTTCTCTATTTGCAACTAATTCTGGATACATATCTTTTAAACCTGTAATTAAACTGTCACATATTTCAGATATATTTTCAGGATTAAATTCAATTTTTCTCATATGACGTATAACTCTACGAATAAGTCTTCTTAAAATATATCCTTGACCTACATTAGATGGTAAAACAAAGTCACATATAAGTAGACATGAAGCACGCAAATGATCTGCAATTATTCTTAAAGAAGCATCATTACTATTTTTAGACATACTTTTTACTTTATCAATAATAAAATCAAATAATTCTGTTTCAAACACGTTATTTTTACCTTGCATTAAAAAAGTAATTCTTTCTAAACCCATACCAGTATCGACATTTTTTTGTTTTAATGGTTCAAAACTTCCATCTTCTTTTTTGTTATATTCCATAAATACATTATTCCATATTTCAACATATTTACCACAATCACAAGAAGGATTACATTTATCACAACATTTAGGAGCTCCTGTATCATAGAATATTTCACTGTCAGGTCCACAAGGCCCAGTTTGACCAGCAGGTCCCCACCAATTTTCTTTTTTATTAAAAAAATATATATTTTCTTCTTTTATTCCACAATCTTTCCAAATTAAACTACTAACAATATCTTTTGGAGCATCATTATCTCCTTCAAAACATGTAACAGATATTTTATTAGATGGTATACCTAAAACACTAGTTAAAAATTCATAACTATATTTTATTGAATCTTCTTTAAAATAATTTCCCAAAGACCAATTACCAAGCATTTCAAAAAATGTTAAATGCCTATTATCTCCTACTTCATCAATATCATCAGTTCTTAAACACTTTTGAAAGTCACATAAACGATTTCCTTCTGGATGTTTTTCGCCAACTAAATATGGAACCAAAGGATGCATACCAGCTGTTGTAAATAAAACAGTTGGATCATTTTCTGGAATAAGTGGTGCCCCAGATATTATTTTATGACTTTTACTTTCAAAAAAATTTAAATATTTATTTCTTATCTCTAATGCTTTCACAATTTTTCTCCTTTAATTTAATTCATTAAATTTCTTAATTCCCCATTTTTTAAGTATCACATATTGTAACATAATTATAACTAAAAGTAAAGATATAACAAGCAAAACATATGTATTAATTTCCACGCCAATAACAAAGTATAGTGATAAAGCTACAATAAATAGCATCATTGGTAACATCATACCTAAAAAAGCACTAAAACTTTGTTTTACAACATATGTATATGAAATAAAGTTTAAACTTGGATATTTTAAATTAGCTATAATTCCAAACATACTACAAAAAATTGATACAACAATTGACAGTAATATAAGTAATAAAGTTTGAATAATTGTAAACTTTAAAGTAAATGTAGCTATTAAAATTGATATAATAGAAACCGGAAGTATCAGTAGTACATTAAATAATATCTTACTTAAAAATACAGTTTCTACCTTTATAGGAAGTGCCTTTAACATCCAAAAAGTTTTTCCTTCAATTGATATACTAACAGAAGAAGTATTTGTCATTAAAATAACAAATCCAATCACAGGAAGTGCAAGCATAAACATCGAAAATTCTCCTGAGGTTACTTCTAAAATTTTATATATAGTTTGACTATCAATAAATAAAGTACTAATACTAGATATTAAAATAATTATTACTCCAATTGAAGTATTAAATACATATATAGGTATTGAAAAATATTGTTTAATTTCCCTTATAAATAAAGTCATAAATTTACTCTTTTTATTATGTACTTTCTCTATATATTTCTTAGATGAATTTTTAACAACTTTTAAATTTTGTACAATTTTTACATATGAATGTTGCAATATAGCAACAAATATAAAAATAGATATAACATTTACTAAAATATAAATAAACATATGTAATACATTATATTCTGTAACAAATATCATTAAACTCTTAATTAAAATTCCTATTGTATTTAATAAATTATCTACAACATCCATATTTTGCAAAATTTTAGGTAAAATATTTTGTAAATTAAAAGATAAATACATAAGACCAAAAGTTAAAAAATATGTAAATAAAGTTTCAAATATTCTTTTACTCTTAACTTTTGAAGTAAAATATCCAATTAAATAACCAAATATACTACCTAAAACAGTTGGCACAAATGGTAAAAATATAGTAGCAATAATAGCCATTATGTAATAGATAGCACCTAAATTAAGTACTAAACCATATATTAAAAAAGCTGGAATACAAACTAAAAATGTATTTATATATGACATAAATATAATAGATATAACTTTACTTGTAAGTATAGTGCTAGATTTTATTGGCATTGAAAATATAATATCATCAGTATTAAACAAATATGCTTTTGATCTATATATTGTAGTATAAAATATCATAAATGAACATAAAAAATATACCAAAGCTATTATATACTTTTCTAAACCTAATGGTTTTAAATACGTAAGTCCTCCAAATACATACATACCAACTGTAAGCATTAATATAGCTGTAAGAATTACTGATATAATAATTTTATTTAACAAATTAGTTTTTGACTTATTTGTTTTAAACATTCTTTTTAAATCTACTTTAACAAGTATCCATAATTTTTGCATATTATTCATCTCCTAATGTAGCCATAAATACATCTTCTAATGAACTATCCTTAGTAATACTTTCTACTTCTCCTATTTTAACAATTTTGCCTTTATATATAATAGCAATTCTATCACAAAGCTTTTCTACAACTTCTAAAACATGTGAAGAAAAGAAAATACTCATACCTTCACTACATAAACTTTTCATAATCTCTTTTAATTTAAACTGTGCTTTTGGATCTAAACCTACAAAAGGCTCGTCCAATATAAGTAACTTAGGACTATGAATCAAAGCAGATATAATAGCAAGTTTTTGTTTCATACCATGAGAATAAGAAGATATACTATCTCCTAAATTTTCAAAAATTTCAAACTCCTTAGCATATTTATCAATTAACTCTTTTCTTTTTGAATCTTCAACTTCATAAATATCACTTACAAAATTTAAATATGCAATACCAGTTAAACTATCATAAATATCTGGATTATCTGGTATAAATGCCATCATTTCTTTACACTTTATTGGCTCTTTTTTAATACTAACACCATCTACTAAAATATCTCCTTCTTCAAAAGCTAAAATACCTACTATACTTTTAATTGTAGTTGTTTTACCAGCACCATTATGACCAACAAAACCAAATATTTCTCCTGATTCTACCTCAAAAGAAATATTATCTATTGCCACATGACTTCCGTATTTTTTTGTTAAATTGTTTACTTTAAGCATTTAAACCACTCCTTACCTATTCTATATTATTTATTATATCAAATATTCATTTAAAAATCAAATAAAGTTCAATAATTTGTAAAACTTATCGAACTTTAAAATTAATAATTTGTAATAACTTTTGATTTATTTAAATATGATATATACTCATTCATAGACATACTTCTATTTGCATAAATTCTTGGAATGTTATATCTACTATGTTTAGAAGAATTATACATACCACCTAACATATTTAAACAAAAAGAATAATTTTCCTTTACAACATCTACAACTTTACTGTTATAATCCCCAACTGGGTAACAAAAAACATTACTATAAACACCACATAATTCTTTTAATTTTAATTTACTATTTATAACCTCATTTTTAGCTTCTTTAAAACTAATTGTAGTTAATTTTCTATGACTTATACTATGAGACTGAATATCAATTAATCCACTATTTTTCATTTCAATTAATTGCTCAGTTGTTAAATAATTTTCTCCATTTATATAATCAGTTATAACATAAATACTAGCTTTTAAATTATACTTTTTAAACAAAGGATATGCATTATTATAAAAATAAACAAAACAATCATCAAAAGTAAGTGCAACCGGTTTCTTGTATTTATATAACTCATCAAAATCACGTATATATATTGTTTCAAATCCATTTTCTTTTATATATTTTAACTGTTTTTCTAATTTATCCGGACTTAAAAAATTTTCAACATCAGTATTTTTACCATAATCATCAAGAATAAAATGATACATGAAAATAGGAACATTATATTCAAAACTTTTTGGTTTAACAACATCTTCTATTATATTTTCTTCTTTTAAATAATCTACTTCTCCAAATTCATTGTTAAATGTTATTAATTTATTATTATTAAAACAAATTAATACAATATAAACAATAAGTATACTTAATATACCAATTATACAATATTTCATTTTGTTATTAATTTGTTTCATAATTCCTCCATTATTTTTTATACATTTTTTAGTTTATTTCATACATCAAATAATTATTTTATGTAAAGTGAAGGGCGAAAGGTAATGAAATGAACGTTGCCTGCAATACTATTTTCGTAACGGAAAGTGGCAGAATGTTCATTGCCATTGTTAAGGTAGCTACCACCACGAATATCTCTGCTAGTAGAAAAAGCCTCCATTGTCCATTCCCAATCATTTCCTGCCATATCATATATGTTATTTAATTTGTATGCTGTGCTTGCTCCTGTTACTTTTAACGAATTTGGATAATAATTTCCTTTACCAGTTGAATCTATTGGATATGCTGCATCTTTTATTCCATAGTTTTTTATAAATTCTAATGCTGCATCCCATTGTACTCCATATATTAATGTTGACTGTATGTCTGTTTTATTGTTATACATACTTCTTGCTACCGTTACTGCTCCATTTCCAGGACTTGCTATATCATTATTTGCTCCCCATGGTATAAAATTCCATGGACTTACTCCTAGTTTTGATACTGGCTTTATTGTTCCATCACAAACTGTATTATGATTTGCTGTTGCAGGAGTTGCTATATTTGGAAGTCCTGCCTCATATCTTGCTATATAATATCCTCCATATTTTTCTACACTTGCATATATTGCTGCAAGTTCTGGTTGCGCTTTATCTTCAGTGCAAGATGCTACTGTATTTCCTTTGTTATATTCTACTCTACTAAACTTACTAAAATCTGCTACTGGTATCCATACAAATTCATTTCCATTATTATTGTCTTTTATAACAAGTCCTGTTTCATATGTTCCTTCTACATATTCAAAATTAATTGGAATATATGGTGAATTGTATTTTGATGCTAATTTATTTGTTGTATATTTTGGCAATGCATCTTTCATATTAACTGTAATAACTCTTGTTTCTTTTATTGTACTATTTGCATTATTTACTGATATTTTAACATATTCTTTACTAGATGAAACATTAGTAAATGTATGTTGTTTACTTAATGTATTAATTGGTAATGAATAACTTGTTTCATCTGTATATGTTACTCCATCTATTGATTTTGAAAATTTAACTGTAACTGCTTCCGATATGTTTGTTATTTTAGCTATTAGTTTTAAATTAGGTTGTATATTTTCATCTATTGAATATCCTATATACAAATTAGAAGCTACTTTTTGATTATATAGATTAACATTACCTGCTTTATCTACTACTGCTACTTTTATCATTTGAACATTTTTAGGTGCATTTATAGTTGTTGTTAAATCATTAGCTATTTTTGCTTTTTTACCTTTTGATAACAAATATGTTGAATCAAAATCTGTTATATTATTATAATAATTATCTATTTCTGCATTATCTGTATACTTTTTATAATATTCATATCTTACTTCTTTAATTCCACTACCAGAAGACGCAAGTTGTAATTTAACAGTATTCATGTTGTCATATGATGATAATACTGCTGATGTTATTGTAGGTAATTTTTTACTAAAATTAGATAAGTCTATTCTTACTTTTCCTATTATTTCACTACCTTTATATTTTAATATATCTACATATCTTTCAGAAAGTGGTTTTATACCTTCTTCTATATAATTTGCTTCTGCTAATGTAAGTGAAGGAACTTTAATTGTTTCTTTATTATTTATTATATTAGATAACAAATCAAAACTAAATTTATTCATTCCTACTGTTGTTGTAATTAATCTATTTGTAACTCCTGAAACAGACATATACAAAGTTTCTCCAGGTGCCATATCTGCTTCTATATTTACTCCCATTTTATTTGCCCAACTGTTATTTTTAATAACTTTTACATTTCCTGATGTAATAATTGTTGTAACCGAATTATCTACAGTTGGCTGATCTACCTTAGAGACTGATGATATTTTAGATGTTATTGAAAAATATGTAGTATTTGTGGCATCTATACCATATACATAATATGCTTTAAATGATGGATATGCTATAACAAATATATCTGATTCGCCTAATTTTTTATTTCCATAAGCCGTTTTTGTTACATTTATTTTACTCAAATCTATTTTATAAAATTGAGATGATAAATCCTCATTTTCTGTAATTTCAGTATTTAGCTTAGAGCTAACTTTACTTCGAGTAAGTGCTAATACTTCATCTTTTGTAAGAGGAAGTACATTATCTATTGAAGGTATTGTAAAATTAGTTATATAATAACTTTCTACTGCATCTTCAATATCTTTTAAATCACTCGCAAGTGTTACTTTTTTAGAGTTATCTATTGCCGATACTGCTGTTATTGTTACTGTTGATACAAGTATTATTGCAACAATTATTGTTACTACTAATACTATCAATGATATACCTTTATTTTTTGTTATTTTTTTCATACTTTAACCACCTGTGTATATTTTACACTTAAAAGAAAAAAAAAGCAACACTTTAAGTTAATTTTATCAATTTTTCATCTCTCATTTTATATTATTCTACAAATATTATAAAATATTTGTTTTTAATTGTATTTGTACATTTTTTTTGGTATAATTGATATAAGTGAATGGAGAAGCATTATGAATAAGTATAACTTTAAAGATTTTTTTAATTTAAATAACAATAAAATTGAATATATATCATACAGTATGCAAGATACTTTAAATTTAGCTTATGAATTTGCTAAATTTTTAAAGAAAAAAGATATTGTAGTTTTAAATGGTGAATTAGGTAGTGGTAAAACTGTATTTGTAAATGGAATAGCAACTTTTTTTGGAATTGAAAATGAAGTTTGTAGCCCTACTTTTACTATTGTAAATGAGTACAATTCAAAATATGAAAATATTTATCATTTTGATGTATATAGATTAGAAAATGAGTTGCAATTTATAGATACAATTGGAACTGACTATTTTTATAATGGTATTAGTATTATTGAATGGGGAAATATAATTAAAAATATTTTACCTAAAACAGCTATATATATTGATATTACTAAAATAGATGATACCACTAGAAATATATGTATAAGGAGGGATTTATGAAATTATTAGGAATTGATACAACAGGTAGTTTAGCTAGCGTAGTTATAGAAAATGAAACAAACATATATTATGAAACAGATACAAATGAAGTAACACATTCTGAAAAGTTACTACCACTTATACATAAAACATTAACAAAAAGTAATCTAACAATAAACGATATTGAAGTTTTAGCAGTTACTAATGGTCCTGGATCATTTACTGGATGTAGAATTGGAGTTGCAACTATAAAAGCATTAGCTCATCCAAATAAAATAAATATTATGGCTATCTCATCATTAGAACTGTTAGCATATCAAGCATTTTTAAAACTTAATGTAAATGATATAAATATATGTGCTATGTTAGATGCTAGAAATAATAGAGTATATTACAGCGTATATAATATTAAAAGAGAAAATAACAAAATAACTATTAAATTATTACATGAAATTTCTAATGAGGAATTTAAAGTTATGTTAGATGAATTAAACTTTTTTAATGATTTAGTTTTTATAGGAGATTGTACTACAAAATTTGCTAGTGAAATAACAAATATAAAATCATTTGATATTCTAAAAGAAGATATTATACCTGAAGCTAAATATCTTGCTGAGTACTATAAAGAAGTAAATTTGATTCAAGATAAAATGTATAATACTTTTAATTTAGATGTAGTTTACGCTAGAGTATCTCAAGCAGAAAGGTACAAAAATGAACATAAATAATTTAGTTATCTATAAAATGAGTATTTTAGATATAGAGCATGTTATAAAGTTGCAAGAAGATAATAATCAAAATATTCTTAGTTTAAATGTTATTACAGAAGATTTGCATAACTCTAATTCTATATATTACACCGCTAGTATTGATGAGAAGATAGTTGGATATATAGCAGCGACTTTATTAGTTGATCATATTGATATTCTTGCTATATTAGTAGATAGCAATTATCAAAGATGTGACATTGCGTCTACTCTACTTGAAAAATTAATATATCACTCTAAAAATATGAATATTGATAAAATATTTTTAGAAGTAAGACAGAGTAATATACCTGCACAAAAGTTATATGAAAAGTATAATTTCAAACAAATAAGTGTAAGGAAAAATTACTACCAAAACAATAATGAAGACGCACTAATTTATGCACTTTAGGGATAGCTTTTTAAAATATACACTGGTTAAACACCAGTGTATATTTTTAGGGTAAAAAGTGCATAATAAACATGCCACTTTAAATATGAATTTAAGCGAAATAAATAATTACCTT
>JAVVTJ010000002.1:0-62486 GCA_036653755.1 Clostridia bacterium | reverse complement strand
GTAGGTAGTGTGGAATTTTAGTTTACTATAAAAGTACAAAACTTTTACACTACCAGGTAAGTAAGGGGGATTTAAAATGAAAAAAATTAAAATATGTATACTAACTATAATGATAGTATTATTTGGATTAAATAGTATATATGGAGCAAGTGAACTAATAGATATGGATTATAGTGATTCTGCGTATAAATTTAGTGATAGTGGTATAATTAATTTACCATTTTTTAGAGTAAGTTCGGCTAGAATTACTATGGATAAAGATATTAATAAATCTGGAATTTCTATGGCAAAAGATACTATTGATGTTACAAATAGTTTAAAAGGAATTCAAACTTTAATATCAATAGATACAGTGCGAGTTACTGGTAATATGGAATATGGATTAATTATGGCTCCAACAGTTATAATTGAAGGAAATATAGATAAAACTTTATTAATAATATCTGATAATATAACTTTTACTGATAAAGCAAAAGTTAAAGAAGATATAATAGTATCATGTAATAAATTAGATATTGCAGGTACAATTGAAGGTAATTTAATAGGAACATGTAGTGATGTAAATATTACTGGAAATATACAAAAAGATTTTAGAGTAAGACTTAATAATTTAAAATTTGGTGATAACTCTAAAATATTAGGTAATGTATATATAGAGGCATATAACAATATTGATATTAAAACTATGTATCCAAATGCTACTATAAAAATATTAGAAAAAGTAGAAAATGAAAATAATATTGATATATTTAAAATAATAAGAACTTCATTACTATTTTCATTAATATATTTATTATTATCTACTAAAACTAATATTATTAAAAATATGTTAGAAAAAATTAAAAAGCATAGAATAGCTACAATAGTAGTATCAATATTTTCAATGCTATTATTACCACTTATTTTAACATTAGTTATATTTATTACATTAATAGGATTAGGAATAATATCATTACCTATTTTATTTAGTTATATAACATTTTTAATTGTAACATTTACATTATCATCACTTATAGTAGGAAGTGTTATGAGTGAATATATATCAAATAAATATATAGATAAATTAGGTAATTTTTGGACTAAACTTGTACTTTCATTTGTTATATTTACAATGATTTCACTTATTCCATTTATACCTATTATAGGATATACATTATCACTTGCAGTATGTATGATTTCATCAGGAATAGTGTTTACTTCAATATTTAGAAAAGTATAGTTTTAATATATATAAAAAATACAAAATATTTTATAATGTTTTGTATTTTTATTATGTTATTTGAAAATTTATAAAATTAAAGTTGTATTTTTATAAAATATACTATATAATATATTCAGGTGAGATATATGGATAAAAAAATTAAGAAAGAAAAGTTTTTAATTGTTAATATTATACTATTTAGTATAGTAATAGCTGTTATAATAAGTATCTATTTGTTAGATACGACTAGTAAAATTAATCAAGGTAGTTTCAGATTAAATGATTTAGTAACTTATTCTACTGTAACAATAGATGAAGTTGATATTTATGGAAATATTATTGATGAAAAAAATGAACCTAAAGTTTCGGATATAGGCGCTAAAAACTTTAATGTTTCTCAAAATAATAATATAACAATGTATATAGCTAAAGATAATGAAATGACAGCTAAAGAGATATATATAAATAATATTAAATTAAATTATCCAAAACTTACAGAAAATATGTATATATATATTGATGAATTAAATAAATTTAATTTAAATAAAAAAGATATAATAGTATCTTTAGATAAAGAAGAAATAGATACGCAGTATGTTATAAGATTAAATATAGATAATTCAAATTGTATTAAGACCGCTAATATTTTAAAAGATAAAACTGAAATAAAATTTGATGGAACAATATTTAATTTATCAAATATTAAAATATCAGATATACAATTTAAAATATCATTTGATTTAAATATATTAGATGTAAAAGGAAAATTAAATATTTGTAAATTTAAATTGATTCTACCTAATGAATTGTTAATAAAAAATGGTATAAGTATAATAAAAGAAGATGTTAAAAATTTTCCGTTTAAAGTAAAATAGAAAATTTTTAAAATTAGTAAAAATACTTGAAATTTAAATATAAATAGTGTATAATATGAATGTACCAAACAATAGGGCTTCAACGTGAACCTTGTCAGATCCGGAAGGAAGCAGCAACAGCTTGTAAGTTTTATGTGTTTGGTACATTTTGTTATATAGGAGAATGATTTATGGGATATGTAGCGTTATATAGAAAATATAGACCTAATAAGTTTAATGATATTGTAGGGCAAGAAAATATTACATCTATACTTAAAAGTCAAGTTGAAAATTTAAAAATATCACATGCATATATTTTTAGTGGTAGTCGTGGTACTGGAAAAACAACAGCAGCTAAAGTATTTTCAAGAGCTATAAATTGTTTAAATCCAGTTAATGGTGAACCTTGTAATGAATGTTCAGCATGTAGAAGTATTTTATCTGGTGATACAACTGATGTTGTTGAAATGGATGCAGCTTCAAATAACAGTGTTGACAATATAAGGCAAATAAGAAGTGAAGTTGTATATGCAGCTACTTCTTTAAAATATAGAGTATATATAATTGATGAGGTTCATATGCTTACAACAAGTGCTTTTAATGCACTTCTTAAAACATTAGAAGAACCACCAGATAATGTAGTATTTATTTTAGCTACAACAGAGCAACATAAAATACCTGTTACAATTTTATCAAGATGTTTAAGATTTGAATTTTCTAAAATATCAGAGGAAAAAATTAAAGAAAGATTAGAATATGTTTTAAAAGAAGAAAATACAAAATATGAAATAGAAGCATTAGAATATATTTCTAAATTAGCAGATGGTGCTTTAAGAGATGCTCTTAGTATACTAGATAGATGTTTATCTGAAAAAGAAGATATATTAACTTTAAGTAAAGTAGAAGAGATAATAGGTGCAATAGATAAAGATATATTAAGCTTATTAACTCAAAATATATTAACTCACAATAGTATAGAAGTTTTAAATATAATAGATAGTATTACTAAAAAAGGTAAAGATTTAAGACAGCTTATATATGAACTTACAGAAGAATTTTTAAATATTTTAATTAAAACTGATAATGTAGAAGAAAGTTTGAAAATGACTAATATAATTGATGAATTATCAAAATTAGATAATGAAATTAGAATGAGTATAAAGCCTACTATATTAGTAAAAGCAGCATTAGTTAGAATTAGTAATAGTGTAACTTTAAGTAATGTTTTAGATGGTAGTGTAAGTAATATATCAGATAAAAAAATTCAAAATATAGAAAATGAAATTAAGAATATTTATGATAAATTAGATAGTTTTAAAAATAACAAAGCAAATGAAAATAAAGAAATAGTAAATATAGAAAAAAAAGTAGTAAATGAAAAATCTCAAAATACTGAAAATGTTAACAATATTGAAAAAGAATTATTATTTAAAGATTATGAATTATTTAAAAAAAGTGTTGTTGAGAAAGGAAAATTAAAGCTATTTTCAACACTTGCCGGTTCTAATATGTACATTAATAATGATAATATTTTGATTATAACTAATAATGATTTTGCATATAAAGTGTTAACTATGGATGAACAAAAAGAATCTATTGCAAGTATATTAAAAGAAGAGTTTAGTATAGATAAACCAATAAAAGTAAAACTTGAAAAAAAAGTAAATGAAAATAAAATGGAACAAACATTTAAAGAAAATAATGTTGAGTATACAAATTTAGATTAAGAAAGGGTGTTTAATTTATGGGGAAATTTGGAGGATTTAATGGTGGCGGTATGGGTAATATGCAAAATTTAATGAAACAAGCACAAAAAATGCAAGCTGAAATGATTAAAAAACAAGAGGAAGTAGCTACTAAAGAATTTGAAGCATCAGCTGGTGGAAATGCAGTTGCTGTTGTATGTGGTGGAGATAAATTAGTTAAAAGTGTAAAAATTAAGCCAGAAGTTATGGAAGATGGAGATGTGGATATGTTACAAGATTTAATTAAAGTCGCTGTAAACGAAGCACTAAGTAAAGCAGAAAGTGCTATGCAATCTGGTCTAGATGGATTTAATATTCCAGGACTTATGTAATTATGTATTCAGATATAATAAATAAATTAATAAAGCAGTTTGAAAAACTTCCAGGTATTGGTCATAAAACAGCAGTTCGTTTAGCTTTCTATATTTTAGAATCTCCAATTGAAGTAGCAGAAGAAATGTCAAAAGTTATAGTTGAAGCAAAACAAAAAGTTAAACTTTGTTCAAAATGTTTTAATATAACCGAAGAAGATCCTTGTGAAATTTGTTCTAATTCAAAAAGGGATGAAAGTATAATATGTGTTGTAGAAAGTGTTAAAGATGTTATTGCAATGGAAAAAACACATGAGTTTAAAGGTATGTATCATGTACTTCATGGAAGTATTTCTCCTATGAATAATGTTTCTGCGGGTGATATAAAGGTTAAAGAATTATTAGAAAGATTAAAAACTACTGATGTAAAAGAAATTATTTTAGCTACTAATCCAACTATTGAAGGAGAAACAACAGCTATGTATATTTCTAGATTAATTAAACCATTAGGTATATCAGTTACAAGAATTGCTCATGGAATACCAGTAGGTGGTGATATTGAGTATACTGATGAAATAACTTTAATAAAAGCATTAGAAGGTAGAAGAGAAATGTAAAATTACACTAGCCATAAGATTTGAAAAAACTAATCTTATGGCTAGATACCTTAATTACTTATGTATAGGTATATGTATAAAAATACATAATATATACAATTAAAGAAACTAAGGGCAAGTTATACTATAACAATATATAATACTGGATTGTTTTAAAAATAAAACAATTAAAAAAGTATAACTTGTATATATAAAATATATATACAATTATATTATGAGTTAATTTTAAAAAAATATACTTTATTTTTTAAAGAAAGGTGGTTTTTGTGAAAATTGGATTTTTTGATTCAGGACTTGGTGGTTTAACAGTTCTTAAAGAAAGTATTAAACAACTGCCGAATGAAGAATATATATATTTAGCAGATAATTTAAATGCTCCTTATGGAAATAAACCAAAAGATATAGTAAAAAAATATATTTTTAAAAATGTACAAGTGCTATTAGATAATGGTGTAGAAGCTATTGTTATTGCTTGTAATACTGCTACTGCAATTGCAATTGATGATTTAAGAAAACAATATAGCAATATAAAAGTAATAGGAACAGAGCCAGCTGTAAAGCCTGCAATTGAGCTTGTTAAAAATACTAATTTAAAAGTTTTAATTGTTGCAACTTCTTTAACAATTAAAGAAGAGAAACTTAAACTTTTAATAAAAAAGTTAAATGCAGAAAAAATAGTAGATTTATTATCACTTGGTAAATTAGTAAATTATGCAGAATCTAATAATTATAATGATGAAGTTATTGAAAAATATTTAAATGATGAATTAAAAGATAAAGATATAAATAGTTATGGGGTAGTTGTTTTAGGTTGTACACATTTTTCAATATTTAGACATAATTTTGAAAATGTTTTTAATAAAAATACAAAGATAATTGATGGTAATATCGGTATAGTAAATTATTTAAAGAAATTTGTAATTAAAGATAAAAATAAATTTGGAAATGTAACAATATTAATGACAGAAGAAACAGATGATTTTAAAAATAGTTCAAAAAACATATTAAATTATGATAATATAATATATAAAAAGATAGATTAATTTCTATCTTTTTTGTTATAATTTGTTGCCACATATTAGCAAGTTTTATCCAGCTTTGTCGAAAGTAGGTAATATAAATTAAAGTATGATATATTATATATCATATAATTTTCAAAATATTTTTTCTAAAATGTATCACTTGATAAAAGAGATATAGAAGAAAAAATAGGTATATTAGATATATTAGCAAAATTAGATAATGATAAGATAGTTAATATAGAAATGCAGGTTATAAACAAAGGTGATATGGTACCAAGAAGTATATTTTATGCTTCTAAAATAATGAGTGAACAACTTGCTAAAGGTTTATCATATAACACATTAAAAAAAGTTATAATGATAAATATATTAGATTATTCATTTTGATCTTTTACTTTTAAAAATTCAGATACTGTAACAAACATATATCCATTTGCTTTGTAATAATCGATTAATTTAATAGCTGCAATTACACTAGTTTTATATATATCATGCATTAATATAATCTCATTTCCATGAACGTGTTTTAAAACATGGTTGTATGTTTTATCTATATTTCTATAACTCCAATCTTTTGAATCAACAGTCCAAGTAAGTGAAATATAACCATTATCTTTTAATAAATCTCTAACTCTGTTATTTAATGCTCCATATGGTACTCTTATTATTTTAGGTGCTATATTTGTTTTTTCAGCTATTATTTCTTCTGTTTTTTGTATTTCTTTTAATATATCTTCATTAGTAAGTTTTGTAAATAATTTATGTGAATATCCGTGAATACCTATTTCATTATCTTGTGATATTTTATTTAATAAATTTCCGTATTCTTTTGTACTTGTTCCAAGTATAAAAAATGTTGCAGGTACATTTCTTTTTTTTAGCTCTTCTACTAAATCATCTGTAAATTTTCCAGGTCCATCATCAAATGTAATTGCTAATACTTTTTTTTCTTGAAATGCTTGAAAAATTAACTTTTCTCTTTCAGTTAGATTTTCTTTATTATTTTGTATATTTGGTATATTGCAATTATTAAAACTAGATATGCTTGAAAAATTAAATAATAGTAATATTATGACTAATATTATAATATTTAATATAAAAAAAAGTCTGTTTAAAAATAATACTTTCATAGTTGATCACCTTTTATATAATAATATGTTTTCTAAAAATATATATGAAAAAATTATTTTTATTAATTTTGCTTTTAGGGTTTTTTAGTTAAATTTTACATATTGCGTCATAAATTACATCAATATTATATAAATTTAACTAAAATTACATAAATATTTCAAAAAATATAGAAAATTAAAAGTTTTATGATATAATGTATATAGAAATTCGTGAGGTGTTTTGTATGGAAGAAAAGAAAATTCTAATAGTAGATGATGAAAAATCAATAGTTGAAATTTTGAAATTTAACTTGGAAAAAGAGGGATATACAACTTATGAGGCATATGATGCAGATGAAGCAGTGGAGAAAGCTTTTGAGGTAAATCCAGATTTAATATTACTAGATGTTATGCTTCCAAAGTCTGATGGTTTTACTGTGTGTAGAAAAATAAGACAAAAGTTAAATTGTCCTATTATAATGCTTACAGCAAGAGAAGATGTAGTAGATAAAATAATTGGTTTAGAATTAGGTGCTGATGATTATATGACAAAACCTTTTAGTATACGTGAAGTTATTGCTAGAATAAAAGCTAATTTAAGAAAATATACTAAAAATACAGAAGTTAAAACTGACGAAGAAAAACAAAATGGTTTTATGATTAAAGATATGTTTATTGATTCTAAAAATTATTTAGCTACCATAAATGGTAAAATAATTGATTTGACAACAAAAGAATTTGAACTTTTAAAATTACTTTCAAGTTCTCCAAATGAAGTTCTTACAAGAGAACAAATTTTAAAAGCAATTTGGGGTTATGATTATTATGGTGATGCTAGAACTGTTGATGTTACAGTAAGAAGACTTAGAGAAAAAATAGAAATAAATACAGCTTCTCCTAAATATTTATTAACAAAAAGAGGGATGGGTTACTACGTAACACTAAAATAACCATTAGTGGTACATATGTACCACTAATTTTTTTAAACAATTATGAGGTATAGTATGAAAGATTCAATAAAAAGAACAATATTATTTATTTTAATTTTATCAGTTTTTATTACTTTTTTAGTAACATTTTATTTAATTAAATTTAATATAATAATTATAGATAATTTATTTAATATAGTTAATTTAATAGTTTTAACTTCACTTTGTATAATTTTTTTAATACTTGGAAGTATTGTTGTTAAAATGATATTATTTCCACTTAAAAAAATCGAAAAAAATATGAAGAGTGTAACTGAAGGTAAAACAGTGGATACTAAACATTTAAAAAGTTATAGTAAATTTAAAGAAATAGATGAAATTACTGATATATATACATCAATGATTGATGTTATTAAAAAAAATAATTTTGATTTAAATAGTCAGCAAAGTAAAACTGAAATTATATTAGAGCAGATGGCAGATGGTGTTATAGCATTTTCTGTTATGCAAAGTGTTGTACATATGAATAAATCTGCAATGAGTTTATTAAATATAAGCAAAGATTTTGATGATTTTAATAAAATAGTTCAAAAATTAGATATACATATAAATTTTGAACAGATAATGTATTTACCTAATTATAAAACAATAGAAGAAAAAATAATTATAAATGATAATGTTTTAAATTTAATTTTTGTTCCTTTTTATAATGATAAATTAATACCTATGGGTGTTATAATGGTAATTAGAAATATAACTGAAAATGTAAGATTAGAAAATATGAGAAAAGAATTTGTAGCTAATGTATCTCATGAACTTAAAACACCTCTTACATCTATAAAAGGTTATTCTGAAACTATGATGAGAGCAGATTTAACTATAGCAGAAACAGCAGAATTTGCAAAAGTTATTAATCAAGAAGCAACAAGAATGGATAGATTGGTTATAGATCTACTTCAACTTTCTAAGTTTGATTATAGTAAAGCTGTTTGGAAAAAAACAACTTTTTCATTATCTGATTTAGCAAAATTAGTTGCTGAAAAAATGTCATATAGTGCTAAACAAAAAGAACATATATTGGAATGTCAGATAATGACTCCAACAAAAGTATATGCTGATAAAGATTCTATTGAGCAAGTTATTATGAATATAGTAAGTAATAGTATAAAATATACTCCTGATGGTGGACATATATATTTATCAGTGGGTATTGTAAATAGTAGTGCATATATAAAAATTAAAGATAATGGTATGGGAATACCAGAGCAAGATTTACAAAGAATATTTGAAAGATTTTATAGAGTTGATAAAGCTCGTTCAAGACAAATGGGTGGTACAGGATTAGGACTTTCAATTGTAAAAGAGATAGTAGATGGAAATGGTGGAAGTATTGATATTAAAAGTGAAATTGATAAAGGTACTGAAATAATTATAACACTTCCAGCAAAGTAGAAAGGTAATATTATGAAATATATAGATACACATACTCATTATAATGATGAAGTATTTAAAGATAATATTGATGAAATATTAAATAAAATTAAAAATAGTAATGTAGATAAAATAGTAAATGTAGGATATAGTTTAGAAGGTTCTAAAAGTAGTATTGAACTTTCTAAAAAATACGAGTATATCTATGCTGCTATTGGTATTCATCCTGAAAATATAGAAGAAAATATAGAAGATATTGAACAATTATATATAGAAAATAAAGGTAAAAAAATTGTTGCAATTGGAGAAATAGGTTTAGATTATCATTATACAAAAGAAAATAAAGAGAAGCAAAAAGATGTATTTATAAAACAAATTGAGTTAGCAGAAAAATTAAAATTACCAATAATTATACATTCAAGAGATGCATCTTTGGATACATATAATATAATAAAAGATAATGTAAGTGAAAATACAAAATTGTTATTTCATTGTTTTGCTCCTACGGATGATTTATTAAAATTAGTACTAGAAAGAAAGTATTATGTTGCTTTTGGTGGAAATATTACATATCCTAGAAATAATAGTTTTAAAGAATATATAGAAAAAATACCACTTAATCAAATAGTAATAGAAACAGATTGTCCATATTTAGCACCAATACCACTGAGAAGAAGTGTTAATGATTCTTCTAATTTAGTATATGTTTGTAGAAAATTAGCAGAGTATAAAAAAATATCAGAAGATGCGGTAGCTAAAATAGTATATGAAAATGCAAAGAATTTTTTTGATATATAAAAAATATAGATAAACTTAAGAAAAAAATAAAACATATTGACAAATCTAAATATTCAATGTATAATATAGTTTGTAAAGGGGAGAATAAAAAAATGAAAAAAAATCAAATAATAATTATGGTATCATTAATAGTTATAATTGCTATTTTAGTAGTAGCAGCTTTTGTTATAATGCCTAAACTTAAAAAGGATGATTATTCAAAAATAACAGTTACTTCTAAAGAAATGATGGATAAAATAGTTACAAATTTAGGTGAACAAATGCCTAAAATGATGGATGTAACTAAAGAAGATTTTACAACTATATATGGTATTAACTTAGACAAATTAGATAATTATAGTGCACAAATGCCTATGATGAATATAAGGGTAAATGAAGTTGTAATAGTTAAAGTAAAAGACATAAAAGATGTAGAAGAAGTTAAATCTAAATTAAAAACAAGATCAGAAGCAGTTGCTAAAACTTTTGAAACATATTTAGCTGATCAATATGAAATAGCAAAAGCACCTATAATTACTTCAAAAGGTAAATATGTTTTAATGACAATATCTGAGAAAAAAGATGATATAGAAAAAATATTTAATAGTTATTTTGAAAAAAAATAATTTATTTAAATTTAAATATAAACCTTGGCTTTTGTCAAGGTTTATATTTTAAAAAAAGGAGGATAAAATGCTTTTTAGTACAGTGTTTTTTTTATTTATATTTTTACCAATAGTACTTAGTATATATTTTATTGTTCCTTCAAAGTTTAAAAATTTAGTATTATTTATAAGTAGTTTAATATTTTATGCTTGGGGAGAACCAATATATGTTTGTATAATGATATTTTCAACAATACTTGATTATACAATAGGAATGCTAATAAATAAAAATGATAAAAATGAAACAAAGAGAAAGTTGTTACTTTTAACTTCTGTTATAATTAATATAGGAATGCTGGGTATATTTAAATATTCGGATTTTTTCATTTCTAATATAAATAATATATTTAAATTTAATATATCACTTATTAATTTACCACTACCAATAGGCATTTCTTTTTATACATTTCAAACTTTATCATATACAATAGATGTATATAGAAGAAAAATAGATGTTCAAAAAAATATAATTTCATTTGGTACATATGTAGCACTATTTCCTCAATTAATTGCAGGACCTATTGTAAGATATGCAACTATTTCAAAAGAAATTAATGAAAGAAAAGTAACTTCATCTTTGTTTGCAGATGGTATAATTAGATTTATTGAGGGATTAGGTAAAAAGGTTTTAATTGCAAATAGTGTAGGTCAAATATGGAGTGTAATTAAAGCATCAGGAATATCAAATATGCCAGTAATTACTGCTTGGTTTGGTATTATTTGTTTTGCACTTCAAATATATTTTGATTTTAGTGGATATTCAGATATGGCTATTGGACTTGGAAAAATGTTTGGATTTAATTTTGATGAAAACTTTAATTATCCATATATATCTACAAGTATAACTGATTTTTGGAGAAGATGGCATATATCACTTAGTACTTGGTTTAAAGAATATATATATATTCCACTTCGGAGGTAATAGAAAAGGGTTATTAAAACAAATACGTAATATATTAATAGTTTGGTTTTTGACTGGATTTTGGCATGGAGCAGAATGGAACTTTATATTTTGGGGAATATATTTTGGTATAATACTTGTTATTGAAAAACTATTTTTACTTAAATTTATAGAAAAAATTCCTAAAATATTATCACATATTTATGCTATTTTAATAATTATATTTGGTTGGGTGTTATTTGATTTTGTAAACTTATCAGACATGTCTATGTTTATTAAAAGTATGTTTAATTTAACTTCTAATGGCATTTTTAACTCACAAACTATATATTACATATCAACTAACATAGTAATAGTTTTAATTGCAATAATTGGTTGTACGCCTTTACCTAAAAAAATAATGAATAAAGTTAAAAATAGTAAATTTAAATATATTACAATACTAATATATTTAGTAATATTTATACTATCAGTTGCGTATTTAGTAGATAGTACATATAATCCATTTTTGTATTTTAGATTTTAAGGAGATTTTTATGTATAATAAAATTTTAATAGTATCTTTTTGTTTGTGTATATTTTCAGTAGGAATAATAAGTAGTATAATTACAGATAAAGATTTTTCAAATAATGAAAATAGAAATTTAACAAAGTTTCCTTCTTTTTCTTTTGATAAATTATATAATGGTAGTTATACAAAAGACGTTGAAAATTATGTTTCAGATAATGTAATATTTAGAGATGAATTTGTATCTTTAAAAACTTTAAGTCAGCTTGCAATAGGAAAAAAAGATAATACAAGAGTATATTTTGGGGAAGATGGTAGATTATTTGAAATAAACAAAGATATAAATTTAGAAGATGTTAAAAAAAATGTTAATATTTTAAATAATTTTACAAAAAAAATATATGAAAATTATAATATAAAAACTGAGCTTATGTTAGTTCCAACAGCAACTTTAATATATAATAATATGTTACCTAAAAATTCAAAAGTAAATGATGAGGAAAAATATATATTAGATATATATAACAAATTTAATTTTAAAAGTATTAATGTTATTGATAAATTAAAACAAAATACAAATCAAGATTTATATTTTAAATTAGATCATCATTGGACTCAAAATGGTGCATATTTAGCTTATGAAAAGTGGAAAGAAGTAACTAATATAAATGAAAATATTAGTTATTCTAAACAAAAAGTAGCAGATGATTTTTATGGTTCACTATATTCAAAAGCAAATAATTATTTATTAAAACCTGATAATATAGATATATATATTAATAACAATATAAAATATAATGTAGTTTATGATAAAGAAAAAATAACAAATGATGTTTATGAAATGAATAATTTAAATAAAAAAGATAAATATACAGTATTTTTAGATGGTAATCATTCAATAGTTGATATTACAACAAATGTTAATAATGATAAAAAGTTATTAGTTATAAAAGATTCATATGCACATAATTTAATTCCACTTCTTAGCAATCATTATAACAAAATAACTGTACTTGATTTAAGATATATAAATGGTGATATAAAAGAATATATACAAGATATGAAAGGTGCAGATTGTTTATTTATTTATAACATATATAATTTTACAAATAAAAATGAATTAGATAAATTAAATTTAAAATAATAAAATAAGCAGTACAAATAATTATAATTTGTACTGCTTATTTTATTGATGACTTGTTATATCACAATTAGCATCTATTATATATTTTGTTATACCTATTCTAATTGTTTTTGAATTTTCTAAAAGAAGGTTAAAATCATCAAGCTTTGTAACTATATTATTTGCATCAATACTAAAGATATATATTATATTATTACTTTTTGTAATAAATAAAGTATTTTTGATATATGAAAAATTAATACAGTTACTTATTAGTAAATTACCATTAATATAAAGTTTAAAATTTGAAATTAAACCTACAAGTCTTATGTTTGTGTTTAAACAAAATTCATCATGTTTTTCATTATAATTACACATAATTATACCTCCATTTGTTGATATATTGTAGTTTGTTGTTATAATATACATTATGATTAAAATAATATATAATGAATAAAAAGTAATAAATATTTTTTATTTTAATAAAATAATATAAGAAAAGAGGAATTTATATGGAATATGTTATTTTTATTGGTTGTTTAGTTGCTATATTTATAATAGCAAAAGTTTTATCTTGGCCTTTTAAAGTTATTTTTAAGTTAATACTTAATATTTTATTTGGAATATTACTAATTGTATTAGTAAATACTTTTGGAATAAATTTTGGACTTCATATTCCATTTAATACAGTTACTTCGCTTACAGCTGGAATATTAGGAATCCCAGGAGTTATACTTCTTATAATAGTTAATTATATCTTTTAAGATAAATAATTAAAATTGTATATTTTTTCTAAAAATGCTAAAAATACTATTAAATAGGAGGCAATATGAAAGTATTTTATTTTAAGAAATATACAGTTTTTTTATTTTTTATTTTTTTGCTTATAATTTCGTTATATATTTCAGTTAATAATGTAACTTTAAATATACCAGAATTATTTGCTGCTGATAAAAAAAGTAGTTCTATTTCAACTACATCTCCTTCAACTGGAAGTGATGTAACTCAGCTTTTAGCAAGACTTATTAATGGAGAAGCAAGAGGTGAGCCATATGAAGGTCAAGTTGCAGTTGGAGCTGTTGTATTAAATAGAGTAAAAAGTTCTGAATTTCCTAATACTATATCTGGTGTTATTTATCAAAAAGGACAATTTACTTGTGTAACTGATGGACAATTTAATAAACCATTTGAAAAAGGTTCAACAGTACTTAAAGCTGCAAAAGAAGCAATGAATGGTGCAGATCCTAGTAATGGTGCGTTATATTTTTATGATCCAAGATATACAAAAAGTAAATGGTTATTTTCACTTAAAACTATAAAAACTATTGGTGGTCATAGATTTGCAAACGAGGAGAAGAAAAAATGATAGAAAAATTTGAAATATATGTAGATAGATTAAAAAGAAGATTAGATTCAAAAGTTGTTTCAGTTATATTTTTCTGTATATTTGGATTTTTTTGTATATTTGGTATGGAAATGACTAATAACTTTAAAAGACAAAAACAATTAGTTCAAGATGAATATAACAGAGGAATGTATGAAATGATAAGTTATGTAAAAAATGTTGATTTACAATTAACAAAACTTAGCGTTATTACAGATAAAGCGCTAGTAACTTCAACACTTGCAGATATTTGGAGACAATCTAATTTAGCAAAAGAAAATTTAGCAAATTTACCAATTTTACAAGATAATATGAGTAAAACATCAAAATATTTATGCCAACTTAGTGATTATTCATATTATTTAATGAAAAAAGTAGTTAAAGGAAATCTGTTAACAAATGAAGAATATAACGAAATTGCTAAATTAAATAAAAGTAGTACTGAATTACTTGAAGTTTCAAATAATATTTATTCACAGCTTTGTGTTGGTAGTTTAAAATGGGATGAAGTAGAAAAAGTTGGAAATGCAGAGTTAGATAAAAATGTAACTGTAAGTAATATACAAAATATATCAAAAACTTTTCAAGATTATGAAGGATTAATATATGATGGAGCATATTCTAACCATATTACTAATTTAAAACCAAAATATTTATCAGAAGAAATTTTTACTGATGCACAAGTAAAAGATAAATTAATTCAAATATTTGGAATTGATAATATAGAAAATATTGAATATATTGGAGAAAATAATAATGAATTAGAGTTATATGAATTTAATGTAAAATTAAAAGGATTAGAAAATACTCGTTACATATCAATGACTAAACAAGGTGGAGTATATTTAATACTTAGTGATAAAGATGTAAAAGAAATTAAAATAACATCACAAAAAGCAATTAAAATAGGTAAAGAATTTTTAAAAACAATTGGTATTGATAATATTGAAGATACATATTATTTAATAACAGAAAATTTAATAACAATAAATTATGCAGCAATTCAAGATAATGTTTTGTTATATCCTGATTTAGTAAAAGTAAAAATTGCGTTAGATAATGGAGAAGTATGTTCAGTAGAAACTGGTGGATATACATTTAATCATGAATTAAGAAATAATTTAAAACCAAAAATTACAATTAAAGAAGCAAAAGACAAATTAAATGGTAGTTTAAAAATTGAAAGTGAGCGTTTAGCTGTTATACCAACAGAATCAAAAAAAGAACTTTTAGTTTATGAATTTAAAGGAAATATTAATGATAAACAGTATATTATATATATAAATGCATTAACTAGTGAAGAAGAAAAAGTACATATAATAATAGATACTCCAAATGGAACATTAACAATGTAAATATGTTATAAAATAGCAAGATAAATTATATATTATCTTGCTATATTTCTAAAAAATTAACTATTGGATAAATATCTAATGTAAATTAATATTTAATTTACTAATATATAATATGAAACTAAAATTAAATTGATAGTAATATTTAATAAAATCGTTCATATATTGTAATATAAAAATATAGGAGGAAATTATTATGTTATTAAATACAGAAAATAAGTCATTAAAGTTGTATACTATTCCAATAAGAGAAAGTGTTAGTGTATGGTTAGAACAAGATATTCTTGTTCCAGATACAAAACCTGATGCAATTAAAATAATAAATGTTGCAGTAAATCCATATGTAAATGATATTGAGACTATGGATGGTAAAGTTAAAGTTACTGGTAAAATTAATTATTACGTTATATATAAAGCAAATGAAACTAATATGGGCACAAGAGGATTATTTGTATCACTTCCATATACACAAATTTTAAATATAAAAAATATTCGTAAAGATATGAAAGTAAAAGTAAATCCAATTGTTAAAAATGTTATTTATTCACTCCCTAATGAAAGAAAAATAGCAATAAAAACAGAGGTTATATTTAATATTAAAGGAATGCAAAAAACAAGAGTTGATTTAATTGAAAAATTTAGTGAAGATAAAAAAATTGAAACAAAATTAAATAAAAATAAATTTAATAATTTAATAAGAAGTGAATATAATATAATAGCATCTAAGGAAGATATTATGATACCAAAAGAGGCAGAAAATTTTTATGAAATATTAAGAGTAGAGCCTAAAATTAAAAATACAGAATATAAAGAAAGTTATAATAAAATAATGATAAAAGGTGATATAGTAGTAGCTGTGTTATATTTAGTTGATAGTCAAGATACAGAAGTTAAAAAAGTAGATATAGAGATACCTTTTTCTGGTATGGTAGAAATGGAAAATATAACAGATAAATCTAGATTTGATATTGAATATAATATAAATGATTTTAATATGCATCCAAATAATGATATTGTAACTTCTAAAACAATGAATGTTGAATATCAAATAGGTGTAAATGTTGATATGAATGAAGAAGAAGAAATTGCATATGTAGAAGATTTTTATAGTGAAAATAGAGAATTAGAGTATGAAAGTATTCCAGTAAATGCTATTAAAAATAAAGATGATATAATAAAAGGTATTGAAATAAAAGAAATATTAAATAACGCACTTCCAGATAATTCTAAAATTTTAGATTATATAGTAGATACAAATTATATTATGTTAAAACAAATTGGAAATAATATAAATGTTGAAGGTAATGTTAAAATAAGTTTATTGATTCAAAATACTGATACATTAGAAATAGAAAATAAAATTGTAGATGTTGCAATAAATGAAGAGTTTACTGTTGAAGAAATAAAAAATAATTCTAACGTAAGTTTAAGTATTTATATAGATAAAGCAAGTATATTACAAAGTGGTAAAGATTTAGATGTTAAAATTAAATTAAATTTAAAAGTTAAAATAGAAAATGTTGAACATTTAAATATAATTGAAAAAATAGAAGAAAAAGAGTTAGATTCATCTAAAATGGATAGTATGAATATATATATAGTAAAACCAAAAGATACTTTATGGTCTATTGCTAAAAAATATAAAACTACAGTAGAAAAAATTGTTAAAACTAATGATATTATAAATCCAGATATAATAGATGTAGGACAGAAAATATTAATAATAAGGTAAAAATATGAGATTAAAATATTACACAAGAACATTAAGACAAATGCGTTTGAATAAGGCATTTGTCTTTTTTTCTTTAATAATTATCACTATAATTTGTATAGCAATATATATGTATAATGGAGCAATTCCAATAATAAATACTATGTGCCAGGCTAATGCAAAATATTTAGCACTAGATGCTACAAATAAAGCAGTATCAGAAAATATAAAAAATACAGATTATGATGATCTAGTTAATTTAAAACAAAATTCATCTGGAAAAATAGTATCAATAAATGCAAATGTAATGGAACTTAATAGACTTTCTACTGAAATATCATCTAGTATATCAAATAAATTGCAAAATATAGAAAATAAATATATTAAAATACCAATAGCAAGTATATTTAATTTAAATATATTTAGTGGATTTGGACCTAAAATATCACTTAAAGTTATACCAATAGGTAATGTAACAGCAAAATTTAAATCTGAATTTCAACAAGCAGGTATAAATCAAATTAGACATAGAATATTTATTGAAATAACAACTAAGGTAGGTTTGATTGCACCATTTTATACATCATCACAAGAATATGTAAATGATATTACAGTAGCTGAAACAGTTATAGTAGGTGATACTCCAACTACATATTATAATGTAACAGGTTTAGAAGATTTAAATAAAAAAGATAGTTTAGAAGTAGTACAATAAAAAATATTATTGTATAAAAAATAAATTATTGCAAAACATATATACATAGGTGATTATATGAATAAAACAATATATAAAATATTTGTTTTTTGTTTTGCAATTATTCTTCTTACACTTGGAACTTATATAGGGTTTAGAATAAGTGATAAAGCATTAGTTAAAGAAACAAAGGTTAAAAAAGTAGAAAATAATGATGAAATAATATCTGTTATACAAAAGGTTGAAAACTCAGATATAGAAGTAATATACGAAGATTATTATACAAGTTGTAATGAAAGTATTATTATTAAAAATACTGAATTTGGAACTACAATTGATAAAATAAAAGAAAAAACAAATAAAGAATATAAAGTTGTAGAAGAAAATAAAAATAATATAAAGTTTAAAAAAATAATAAATTCAAATTGTCCTAATCATTTTGAACTTAAATTAGAAAATGATTTTGTTGTTATATATAAATTAGATAGCCCAGAAATATCAACAATGTATAAAAATACAGAAATACCTAAATCTAGTTTAAGAGAAGAAATAATAGAAGAATTAGAAAAAGGAATAAAATTAAATACATTAGAAGAGTTAAATAGTATAATTGAAGATATAGAAAGTTAAATAAAAAAGATGCCTAATTTTGGCATCTTTTTATCTATTTTACAACAATTTTGTTATCAATTAAATCTATACTATATTCTGAATTTTTTAGAATACTACCTTTTAATAATTGGATAGAAATGTTATCTTCTATATTTTTTTGAATTGCTCTTCTTAGAGGTCTAGCACCAAATTTAGGATCATATCCTATTTTAGATATATAATTAATAACATTATCAGTTACTTTGAAATTATAACCTTTTTTTGTAGCTTCTGATAAAAATTCATTTATCATTATTTTAGTTATATTTAATATACTTGTTTTATCTAATTTATTAAATGAAACTATTTCATCAACTCTATTTAAAAATTCAGGACTAAAAAAATCTTTTAAACTATCATCTATTTTATTATTTAATAAATCTTTTTCTAATAAATTATTAGTAAATCCATAACCGTCACTTTTAAAATTTGTACCTAAATTTGAAGTCATAACAATAATTGTATGCTTAAACGAAACTGATTTTCCTTGTGAATCTGTAAGCTTTCCTTCATCTAATATTTGTAATAATACATTATATATACTAGAATGAGCTTTTTCAATTTCATCAAATAAAATTATACTATATGGTTTTCTTCTAACTTTTTCTGTCAATTGTCCTGCTTCATCATATCCAACATATCCTGGAGGAGAACCTATTAATTTAGAAGTACTATGTGATTCACTATATTCTGACATATCTAGTTTTATAACTGCTTCTTCACTATCGAATAATTCATAAGCTAGTGCTTTTACTAAGGCAGTTTTACCTACACCAGTAGGTCCAACAAATATAAATGAAGGTGGTTTTACAATATTTTGTAATCCTACTCTTTTACGTATAATTGCATTTGTTATTGAATTTATTGCATTATCTTGACCTATAATTTTTTTCTTTAAATTATTACTTAAATTAAGTAATTTTGTTTTATCAGATGTTTTAATTTTAGTAACTGGTATTTTAGTCCAAAGTTCAACAACTGATGCTAAATGTTCTTCTGTTACAGTTTTAGGTTTTACTTTATCATTTAAATTATCTAGTTTAGTTTGTAGTTTACATATTTCTTCTTTTAAAACAGCTGCTTTTTCATAATTAGTAGGTTCATTTTCTTTATATATATGATTATCAGATATTTGTGTTTCATCTTCTAACTTTTTTAACTCATTTTCAAGAGCTACAAGGTTAAAAGAAGTTTTAGTAACTTCAGCTAGTAAATTATCTTCTAAATTAACTCTTGAAGCTGCTTCATCTATTAAATCTATTGCTTTATCAGGTAAAAATCTATCATGAATATATTTTAAAGAAAGTTCAGTAGCTTTAGATAAAGTTTCATCAGGTATTATTACTTTATGATAATCTTCATAATATTTTCTAATACCTTTTAATATTTTAACTGTATCATCAAAACTTGGTTCATCAATTATAACAGTCTGAAATCTTCTTTCTAGTGCAGTATCTTTTTCTATATATTTTGTATATTCTTTTAATGTTGTTGCTCCTATTAATTGAACATATCCATTAGATAAAGCAGGTTTTAACATATTAGCAGCATTCATAGAATTATCATGATCTTGACCACCTACAATATTATGAACTTCATCAATTGCAAGTATTATATTACCATGATTTTTACATTCTTCTATAATTGATTTAACTCTTGATTCAAATTGTCCTCTAAATTGAGTTCCTGCAATTAGTGATGTCATATCTAATAAATATACTTCTTTATTAATTAATTTAGCAGGTACTCTACCTTTTGCAATAGCAATAGCTAGTGCATTTACTAATGCAGTTTTACCAACACCAGGTTCACCAATTAAAGCAGGATTGTTTTTATTTCTTCTATTTAATATTTGTACAACTCTTTCTAATTCTTTATCTCTACCAATAACAATATCAAGTTCGTTATTTCTAGCTTTTTCAGTTAAATTAACACCATATATATCTAATGTTTTAGTTTTTTTATTGTTTTTATTTTTATCACTTTTTATTTCTTTTTCAGTTAAATCTATATCATCTGAATTTAAATTCAAACTTGCAAACGGACTTGAACCTAATTCTTCTAATTGTGCAGGATCTAAATCTTGCATAAATTTATCAAATTGGGATGTTAAATTTTCCATATCTAAATTTCCAACTGATTTAAATTGATCCATCATAGCTTTCATAGGATCTATTCCCTTTTTTTTAGCACATTCTAAACACATACCAGTTGTTTCATTTTTTTCTTTTACAAAAATAACAGCCATATTTTTTTTACATATAGAACATAGCAAATATATCACTCCTCATATTGCCTAAAGCAATGATATAAGTATAACATAAATCAATAGTTTTTTCAAGATACTTTCAAGATACTCTTGATTTTTTAATGTATTTGTGATAATATATATTTCAATTAGTGGAGATGATTTTTATGATATATAATGTAGTAATATTTGCAATTACCTATTTAATATGTAGCATTAGTCCATCAATAGAAATATGTAAAAGAAAAACAGGACAAGATATTCGTGATTTAGGTAGTGGTAATGCAGGTACAACTAATTCAATAAGAGTACTTGGAAAATTTATGGGTTTTGTAGTATTTCTTTTAGATGCATTAAAAGTAGTAGTATCTTTTGGAGTAATATTGGGAATAGGACAATTATTTAAACAAGATGTAGATTTTATGTTAAAAGCTATATTTATTGTGGCAGCTGTTTTAGGACATTGTTTTCCAATATATTATGGATTTAAAGGTGGAAAAGGTGTAGTAACTATATTAGTTGCAGGACTTATTTTAAACTATCAAATGGCACTTGTGTGTATAATAGCAGGCATAGTAATTATTGGCGTTACAAAAATGGTATCAGCAGGAGCAATAGGTGGTATTGTACTTTTTAATATAACTACATTTGTAACAATTCCAGAATATATTTTACCGGTATTTATTGCATCAATAATTGTTATATTTAAACATAGAAAAAATATAGTAAGAATAATGAACGGTGAAGAGAATAAACTATTTTAAGAGGAGATAATAATAAATATGAAAATATTAATAGATATATCAGGAGCAGATAGAGGAATGTTAATTCCAATAACTGCTGCTGCTGATTTAGTTAATAAAATAGATGAAAAAATTGTATTAGTTGGTATAAAAGAAGATATAATAGAATCATTAAAAAAATTAAAAAAACTTGAATTATTAGAAAAATTTGAAATATTAGAATGTAAAGAATATATAACTAATAATGAAGAACCAGCTTTTGCTATAAAAAATAAAAAAGAATCCAATTTAGTTGTAGCTTTTAATTATATGAGAGAAAATGAAGATGTTGTACTTATTAGTGCTTCATCTACTGGTGGACTTATGGCAGGTTCACTTCTTAAACTTCGGAAGAATAAAAGGAATACATAGACCTGCTCTTATGACACTTTTACCAACTATTACAGGTAAAAATCTTGTATTTTTAGATTCAGGAGCAAATCCAGAGGCTAAAGATATATCTATTATTCAATATGCAAAACTTGGGGAAATATATGCTAAACATATATTAAATATTGAAAATCCAAGTATAGCATTACTTAATATTGGAGAAGAAGAAGAAAAAGGAACACCTACTTTAAAAGAAACATATAAATTACTTAAAGAAACTTATCCGAATTTTACTGGTAATATAGAAGCAAGATATATTTTAAAAGGTACAGTAGATGTTATAGTTTGTGATGGTTTAATGGGTAATATTGCACTTAAATCATTAGAAGGTACAGCTTCAATTATTAAAAAAGTTATAACTTCTGAATTTAAAAAAGGGCCACTTAATTTAATAGCAGGACTTTTTGCAAAACCTGTACTTTCATCCGCTCTTAAAAAGTTTGATTATAAACAGCATGATGGTGCCGTATTTCTTGGAGTTAATAAACCAGTTATAAAAATACATGGTAGTTCAACAATAGTTACATATGAAAAAGCAATTTATCAAGCAGAAAAGTTATTAAAAGCTAATATAATTGGCAAAATAACAGAAGAAATGAGTAAATAAAATATACAAAAAAACACTGAAATTCAGTGTTTTTTGTATATTTTTACATTATTTAAATTTTATTTAAATTTTAATATATCACTAACTGCTCCAACTGAACCTAATGACTTAGCTGTATCAAATGGTATAAATATCTTATTTGCAGGTCCTTGTGATATTTCTTTTAACGCTTCTAAAGCTTTAATTGATACTAATTTATCATCTGGTTTAGCATTCATTATAGAAGTATAAACAAGTTCAATTTCTTTAGCTTTAGCATCAGCAACTTTTTTAATTGCATCTGCTGTACCTTCAGCTTCTAATATTTTAGATTCTCTTGAACCTTGAGCTCTACGTATACTAGATTCTCTATCTGCTTCAGCTTCTAATATTGCAGAAGCTTTTTTACCTTCAGCTATTGTTATTTCAAATTGTCTTTTACCTTCAGCTTCTAATATAGTTGCTCTTTTTGTTCTTTCTGCATTCATTTGTTTTTCCATTGCATCACGAATATCAACTGGTGGATTTATATCTTTTATTTCAACTCTATCTATTTTACATCCCCATTTATCAGTTGCTTCATCTAAAACTTGTCTTAAATGTGCATTTATTAAATCTCTTGAACTAAATGTACTATCTAAATCCATTTTACCAACGATATCACGTATAGTTGTAATAGCTAAATAACCAATACCTTTTTGAAGACTTTCTATTTCATAAACTGCTTTTACTGGTTCAATTATTTGATAAAATACAACTGTATCAATTGTAATTGTAACATTATCTTTAGTTATAACACCTTGTGGTGGTATATCCATAGTTTGTTGTTTCATACTAACTACTGCTCTTACTTTATCTACAAAAGGTAATATAAAATTAAGACCAGCTTCTGCTGTTTTTTCATATCTTCCAAATCTTTCTATTACATAGACCTCAGCTTGTTTAACAATTTTAATTGTAAGCAAAGCAACTGCTACTACTATGATTAAAATAATAATTAATGCCATTTAAAATTCCCCCTTAAACTTTTTTAACTTTAACTTTTACACCATCTATTGCTTCAACTTCAATAATACTATCAATTGGTATTATCTCATCATTTGAAGAAAATGCTGACCAAATTTCTCCTGCTACTTTTACTTGTCCTTTACAGTTTAAATTATCAATTACTTTTAAAACAATTCCTTGTTTACCAATAACTGATTTTGCATTAGTAGTTGTTTCTTTGGTTTTAAATAATTTATTAGTAAGTGGTTTAGTAAATATTATAAGAATAATACTTAATAAAGCAAATACTGTTATTTGAATAGAAGTAGGTACATTTAATATTGCTAAGATAAATGCAACAAATGCAGCTACACCTGGCCAAAACATTAAAAATGTTACTGTAAATATTTCTATTAAAAAGAAAATACCACAAAGTATTAGCCATGTAATCCACATAGGTAAAGTAAACATACTATTCACTCCTTTCACCAAATGTAAATTCTTACATAACTATTATACTATAAAAAAAGTAAAAAATAAAGGAAATGGTCATAAAACGTTTGAAATTTATAAAATTTTTCATAAATGCTTGAATTTTTTTATTGTTTATTATATAATTGGATTATGTAGTTAAAGTACTAGTATTAATATAATATAACTCGAAATATACAATATTTGTAATATGTTTGACATATAATGCATTAGATGCTATTATTTATATGTAAAATAAAGAAATTTGACAAAAAATTTATTTTGTGTTATAATATATAAGTGTAAATATTTAAGGAAGGTGCAAAATTAAGTTATGGAAAAAAAGGGTGTGCTCAGTAACCTAAAGTTTATATTATCCACAACATTCTTATTAGTTCTTATGTTTTCAGCTGTATTAGTTACAGTTTTGAATATGTATAAACCAACACTTAAAGTATCATTAAATGATAAATTTATAGGATATTTTTCTAGTGAAGAAGAATTTGAAGATGTATATAATACTTTAGTTTCAGAAAAAGTACAAATAGATCCTAACGTAAAGGTATTCTTAGAAAGTGAACCAACATTTAATACTTGCTATATAAGAGATAAACTTATAACATCTCAAAATGTATATACAAGCTTAAGAGCTGAAATAAAAACAGAATACACAATATATAATGTAGCAATAAATAATGAAAAAAAGATGACATTTAATAATCAAGACGAAGCAAATAGATATGTTACGAATTTTAAAAAAGAAGTTCCAAAAGTTAAATCTGATATATCAGTTGAAAAAGTTTCTGATTTAGGTGAAATCACTTCAATAGAAGTAGCAGATAATATATTTAAAGATGTTGTTAGCAGAAATAAACCAGTAATTAGAAAACCGGTAGTTCTTAAATCTAATAGCTATGTTAATACAACTGTTTCTAATACAACTGCTAATATTGCAGCAGCACAAGGTGGAATATGGCCTACAACTGCAAGATATGTTTCTTCTCCGTTTGGCTATAGGGGAGCAAGTCTTCATACTGGTATGGATATTGCAGGACATTATGGAGATCCAATATATGCATATAAAACTGGACTTGTAACATTTTCGGGTTGGGGTGGAGAATACGGATATATGCTAAAAGTTGATCATGGCAATGGTATATCTTCTTGGTATGCACATTGTAGTAGATTATTAGTTAAAGCTGGTGACAGTGTAGAAATGGGGCAGACAATAGCAAAAGAAGGTTCAACAGGAAATTCAACAGGAAATCATGTTCATTTTGAACTTAGAATTAATGGAAAAGCTATAAATCCATCTCCATATATATCAGGAAGATAAAATATAATCATATTAAGTTATGTTATATATATACCTTTTACTCAGATTTAATACTCCTCGTATTATTTCTTAGTTTATAGGAATTAGTAAAGAAGGAGGAATTATAATGACAAAGGAAACAAAATCAGAAATACTAAGTACTTATGCAAGAGCTGAAAAAGATACAGGTTCTACTGAAGTACAAGTAGCTTTACTTACTCAAAGAATAAATGAACTTACTGAACATCTTAAAATTCATAATAAAGATAATCATTCAAGACGTGGACTTCTTATTATGGTAGGTAAAAGAAAAAGACTTTTAAATTATTTAGAGAATGAAGATGTTACTAGATATAGAGATCTTATTTCAAAACTTGGAATAAGAAAATAATTAAATTTTAAAATATAAAAATACCATTTAAGTTTTAATGACTTAAATGGTATTTTTTTATCTAAAAAATACTTCTATTTTGGTGTTTAAAAATATAGATAAGTAAAAAACTGCTAATTTGAAATATAAAAACTTTAAAAAGGAATATAGATGTTATTAATATGTTTAAGTAAATACTGATTTAATAAATTTACTTATACCAATGTTTTTAGTTTTTAATTTAATTTTAAATTCTTACGCTTCATGCTTTTTTTAAAAAAGGATATTTTAGTATAATTTTCTTTATCGCAAATTTGCTTATATTTTTATATTAAATTAAAAAAACACTTATAATTAGCAAAATATATTGTCGAGTTTTGTCGAAACTATTTACTTTATATAATTAAGCGATATAATTCTAACGTGTATTGAAAAATGCATTAGAGTACTATATCTTTCTATGTATTTAGAAAGATATTTTTTATTTATTAAATAATATATATGTGGTTTTATAATATATAATTTTATTAATTGTAGTACTATTACAGTACAAAAAACAGTAAAAGTAGTGATAGATATTGATTTATTAATATCTATCACTACTTATTATATGGTGTCCAAGAACAAATTATAAGCCATTATAATAGCTATAATACAATGTTTTAACAAATTTTTAATGCAATTTTAATGCAACCCGATTTTGTTCATATATAAATCTACTTTATTTAATTCATCAATTTTAAATTCATTGAAAACAGATGTGTAGGTATTTAAAGTAGTTGAAATGTCTTTATGTCCCAATAGCTTTTGTAATACAACAGGACTTATTCCTGCTTCAATACATCTTGTAGCATATGTATGTCTTAGCATATGTGTATTAACGTTACTAGTTTTAAGATTAATTATTTTATCTTTTCTTTTTAATGGATAAATAGATTCTCTAATATGTGCGTTTTTACATATTTCTTTAAAAATACTATTGAAAGAACAAGGGGTGCAAATATCACTATTTTTTGTTATAAATAGTAAATTATACTGATTGTCTGTATAATTGTCTAAAACATCATTTAATACGTCTTTAACTATAATTCTTATAGGAATATCTCTTATACCTGCATATGTTTTAGTGGTATCTCCTATTATAACTTTATCTTGTTTATCTTTTGTTAAAGTCCTACTTATATGAACTAGGTTATTCTTTAAATCAATATCATTTTTTTGTAAAGCTAAAATCTCTCCGATTCGCATTCCTGTGTAAATAGCTAATAAGAATACATTTTTATGTTCAGATTTTTTAACTTCATTTAAGAATAATTTCTGTTCTTCAATTGTTAAGGCAGTTATATTCTTATCCTTTTTCAACGATTTTGGTTTTAAGATTAAGTTTTTATCTGAAAATAAATTGTTATATAATAATTGCGAAACCGAAGCTTTGTTATAAGCCAGTACTAAATATGAATATACTTTATCTATAATTGAGTTTGAATAATTAGTTAATGTCGCTAAAAAATTGGTTAAATTATACTCAGTAATTTTTTGTATTGGAATTAAATTTAAATCACTTTTTTCAATTATTTTTACAGTCTCCATAGAACGTATGTAAGTCCTATCAGATATTTTGTTTAAATTATATTTATTGTTAATAATTTCTTTTAATATATAAACTATTGTTATATCATTTTTATCCACGAATTTCTCTTCTTTGATATCTACATTTGATTTGTTTATCTTTTCAGCTACTTCTTTTCGTGTTTTACCATACACGGATTTTCTATTTATAGTCCCATCTGTTTTTCTTCCTGCTGTAAATTGTCCTACCCATCTTTTTAAAGTTTCGGAATAATAAATAGACCCCTCACCATTTCCTCTTTTTTTAGACATAAAAATCTCCTTTCAATTTATCTCTATACAAATTATATGCTTTTTCAATAAAGTCCTCAGTTACTTCTAATTCTTCAGCTACCTCATATTTAAATGTATCTGGCTTAATTAAAGACTTTAACACATTATATGGCATAAGTTTATTAATTAACCATTTTTCAGCTCTAAATTCGTTTTTAGAGTGGCACAGTCTAGTACAATATTCATGTGAATAAATATTGGTAGGAAATACTCCAACCGAATGATGTGAAAGTTCATGTTTTAATATTCGCTCCAAATTTAAGTCATCCTTTATTTTAGAATCAATAGTTATAACACTATTGACTCCATCAGTCATATATAAAGCTTCAGGTTCATCTAATTTGACTCTAAAAATATTAATATTTTCTTTTTCTGCTATCTCATATAATTTATCTAACATACAATTCTCTTCTTTACTAAACATATGTTTGATTAAACTTTTATAATTTAGCACTATAATTAAATAGTGCTTTATCTTTTGTTTATGGATTACATCTACTACAAGAAGAATACCCTTTTTCGATAGCCTCTTCTTTATCAATTGGTATTTTACTTTTTAAATAACTACAACCATTTTTGTGATATTTTGTACCAGTTTTAGTAATATATACAGTGTACGATATATCAGTTTGAGTAGGTAATTCTAACTCTAATTTTGATTTAGAGGAATAGCATATTGAACAAGCTACGTATCCTTTTGCTTTAGCAGTTTCATTATTATATGCATAAAAACTTTTTACATTATTTAAACAACTAGAACCATATTTATGAAAAATATTACTATTACAAGGTAATATGGCAATATTTTGTTTTAAAAAATCAGAATCATTTTGATAATTAATGTTTTTTTAAAACAAAATAGATAGTTCATTATTTAAATTTTGTTTATCTATTTTTATATTTTTCAAACTATTTTCTAGTTGTACTATGTTAGATTCAATATTTGATATTTTTGTATCTTTTTCATTTATAATAAAGTAAAATAATAGTCCACCAATTAAAAGAATAGCAAAAATTATCATATATGGTATAACAATTTTCAGAGGATATACAGTATCTGAAGTATTTATATGCTTTTTGTCAATTATTTCTTCGAGATTTTCATTATTTTTAGAATTATTACAAAATAAATATAATCTTTTTTTAAAATAAATATAATTTGGTAAAAACCAAATCATAAAGAATATAAAAAACATAGAAAAATATTCAGAAATATTTACATTTATATTTAAAACAATATATAATGTTTCTATTAGTAAAAATGCAATATTAAAATAATAACCCTTAATAGATTTTCTAAACATTAATGTATATGTTAAAGAAATAACTAATAAGTAAATTAAATTTAAAAAAACAGTATTGATACTAAATAATATTGAATTAGTGCAAATAAATACAAGAGATATTAATATAGATATTATGCCAAGAGGAAATCTAAAATAAACATAAAAATTAAACCAATTTAATGGTAAATGTTTGTCCATAAAATCACTCCTTTTTTAAAGTATAATATATAATTATAGAATATTTTGTCGAACTTTGCCGATATACAAAAATTATTGTACTTTTATTAACAAATATTTATCTATTAATTTAAGTAGATTAAATATATCTATAGATTTAATTTCGTTGTTTGTATATTTTTGAATTATTGTGTTGTTTTCTATTAATAAGCATAAAAGTATTAGATAATTCAATTGTAAAGGAACATTATTTTCATTATTTAAAAGATATTCATTTTTAACAATATCTTTTCTATCAGTAAATAGAGCATTATACTTTTTATCCAACACTTCGCAAAAAATATCATATGTTAAAAGGTCTATATTATTATTATTATTATTATCTCTAATAATAATTAATATGCATAATACTGCATCGACTGTTCTTTTCCAATTACTGAAATATCCTTTTAGAATTATGAATATAAATAAACAAATAATAATTATTGCAAAAATAACTATATACAAAAAACCGCCTACTTTCTTTTTTCATTAAGACTTCTTATCATTTGCCTAACTACTTCTTTATCACCCTCTGATAAATTAGACAAATCAGCTGTTTTATCTTTCATAGATGCAGCAATTTGTAAAGGCTGGTCAAGAATGTCTTTTTCACGTTTATCAGTACGACCTAGAAGATAATCAGTGGATACATTAAAAATATCAGCTATTTTAGATAGATTGTCAGCTGGTATAGATACTTCATCTTTTTCATATTTAGATATAGATCCAAATTGAAGTCCTACTTTTTTTGCTAGTTCTGTTTGTGTTAAATCAGACTTTTTTCTTAAATATTTTATTTTTTCTCCACAAGTCATAAAAATCCTCCAAAATTTTATTGATGTGATAATTATATCACTATCAAGTTATATTGTCAATACAATTTACATAATTGTATTACAATTAGAAAAATGTAAAAAAAAATTAATAAAATCTATTGACATTACAAAAATAATAGTATATAATTGTAATATCAATAGAAAAGAGGTGTAAAAAAATGAAAAGTGAAGTAAAATATATTGAAGTAAGAATTAAAAGAAAAAAAATGAATATATCAATTAATGATATGTCTAAAATATTAAAAGAACAATATAAAAGAAAGATATCTCCCAGTACTTATGCAAAAAAAGAAACTGGAAAAATTCCTATTACAGCAGATGAAATAATAGATATATGTTCAATAATTAAAGAAAAAACATCTATTTTTTTTAAAACATAATTCTAATGTAGTTAGAATATTTATAAATTATAAAAACTGTAAAGAAAAGCATATTTAGAAAAAGCAGTAAAAGAATTATCAAAATGTATATGAAAGGTGGTGACAAAATGGAAGATATAATTAAGAGTTTAGAAACAATAGTAAAAAATGAATTAGAAAAATGTAAAGCAAAAAATAAAATACCAAGTGATAGGACACTTGATATTATAAAAATGATTAATTATTTTTATTGTCTTTAGAAAGAAGTTTTGCTAATTGATATTCTGATTTTGCTATAAGTTTAAAAGAACATTCGTTACCTGTGTAAAGTTCGCAGGAATTTATACAAGGACATAAAGTGTTTATATTTGAATGTATATTATCAGGCTTAGACATAAAAGGACAGATTGACATAATAATCACCTCACTTTTGAGGTAATTATAACATAATTTTACAAATATTTCAATAAAGAATTATCAAAATGTATATGAAAGGAAGTGATAAAAATGAAATTACCTGAATGTCAATTTAAAAATTGGGAAGATGTATCCTTAACACTTGGTATAAAAGAAGTAATGAAATTCGGTTTTGGAAGAAGTACAGTAGACGCTTGGTTTCATAGAGCAGACTTCCCTAAAATACCTAATACAAATTTAATAGAAAAACATTCGCTTATGTGTTGGTTGCAAAACAGAAAAATAGAAAATTTGCAAATTGATAATGAAATGTTAAGAGATATTTTAGAAAATGCAATTAAAAGCAAAGTAAATAGTTTATTTATAAAAGAGGTGGTTAAATGAGAAACAAAAGATATAGTGAAATAGTAAGTCTAGTATGCTTCGTATTATTGCTTTTAATAATTGCAATATGTAGTTTGATAAATATTGCAAGTAAACAGGACAAGCCAATAGAAACAAGCTACAGGACTTATACTGTACAACAAGGAGATAACTTAACAAAGATAGCTAATAAGTATTATACAGACACGTATTTAAATGAGGCAATTTTTGAGATTAAAAAAGAAAACAATTTAAAAAGTAGCAGTTTAGAAGTAGGACAGGTATTGAAAGTGAGGAGATGAATAAAAATGGAAAAAATTAAAATAATGGCAACAGAATATGAAATTCAAGAAGTTGAACAAATAGATAAATTTAAAAGATTATTGGGCGAGATAGATTATTGTGATCAAACAATTAAATTAGATAAAAATATTTCACAAGATTTAAAAAATGAAGTTTTATTACATGAAATTTTACATGGAATATTAGAGAAACTGGGATATAGCGATTTAAACGATGATGAGCAAAAGGTACACAGCATTGCAAGTACTATGTATTTAGTGTTAAAAGAAAATAATATTTTAGAGAGGAAGTGAAAAATATGGAGAAGGTATTTACACAAGAGCAAGTGACTGATATTCAAATAAGCATATTAGAAAAAATAGAACAGATACATACATTAGGTTGGAATGCTTTTGTATTAAATTGTATGCAAAATAAAGAGGCAACTCAAGGCAGTTTAACAGATTTATTAAATACAGCATCAGAGTTGATTGAAGATTTAAAAACAGACATAAAAATAGAAACGTCTACCGTTTAAAAATAACGTTTCTAAATAATAAATTTATCAAAATATTATATTACTATTATATCAGATAAATAAACAAAAATCAAGTTAAGGGGGGATATATTATGGAAAATAATAAAAAAGAAAAAATCATATTTACTTGTCCGTATTGTGAGAATACAGGTAAATATGATTCAGGTAATTATTGTAAATATTGTGGTAAACATATTAAAGAGCATTTTCAATTAAATGTTCATAATGAGTAGATTTTTCGCCACAAATATTACAATAGCGAGCGTCTTGAGAGAGTTGCATTGGTTCATCAGCACCATAATTTTTAACACATTTTGCATTACTACAATAGTTTGATAATTTTAAACCGCAATATTCGCAGTATTCAGAACCTAATTCATGTTCTGAATGCCCACATTGACAACATTCAAAACTAAATCCAGCTTCAAGCATAAATATCACCTCACTTTTAGATGATTATAACATAAATTTATAAATATTTCAATTAAAATAAGATGATAAATAATTAGTAATTTAAAAATAAACATAATAATAGATAAAAATTAAGTTAAGAGGAGGATATAAAAAAATGAATAATTTAAAAATATTTGAAAACAAAGAATTTGGAAAAATAAGAATAATTAATAAAGAAAATGAAATATATTTTGTAACTAACGATATATGTAAAATATTAAATTTAACAAATATAACCGAAACATTAAAAAGGGTAGATTTAGATGACTTAAGTATTACTGAAGTCGAGGATACATTAGGAAGAAAACAAGTAAGTACAATAGTAAATGAAAGTGTAAGAGTAACTACTACTACAAAAGTCACTGGAAAAGGACAGATATACTTTATAAATAAATATTTAAGTAAAGAGGCGAAGATATATGGATAAAGAAGAAGTGAAAGGCAGATATTTTTATTTGATGTTAAAAGAAAATTTTTTTGACACAGATGATATGGTTATTTTAGAGAGTATGGAAAATGGTTATTTATATTCCAACATACTCCTTAAACTTTACTTGAAGAGTTTAAAGGATAAAGGAAAATTAATGTATAAAGATAGAATACCGTATAGTGTAGAAATGATAGCAAAACTTACAAGACATAATAAAGATGTTGTAAGAGTTGCGATAGAAATATTTATTAATATGGGTATTATAGAAAAATTAGATAATGGAGCTATATTTATGTTAGACATAGAAAACTATATAGGAAAATCTTCAACTGAAGCTGACCGAAGACGAAAATTAGATAGAAGAATAGCCACTGAAAAGGCTCTACTGATACCTTTGGAGAAATCTCCGGAGAAATCTCACGAACATACAGACCTAGACTTAGAAGAAGAGGATGATATATTAAATAATATATGTAGCCGAATTGGAATTTTTAAAACAACTGGTTTAAATGAATTTGCTCAAAATCAATTAAAACTATTTGAAAATGTAATTGCAGAACTAAATAAAAACAACGTAATTGATGTTTTAAATAATATAACACTAGATAATTTAACGTTAGCATATGAAAAAATGAAAGGTAAAAATGTAGGAAATGAAGTAAGCTATATGACAACCATGCTTATAAATGATTTTTATAAAAAGAGGTAGAGATATGGACATAGATAAATTAAAAAAAGATGTAAAAGAGATATGTGATAAGTGTGGTATACCTACTACAATTAAAATTAAAAATAATTTGGAGGAAAAACATGAATAATAAATATGAAACTGTAGATTATGGCATGAATCTAGAAGAAATAAAATTAAAAAACGAATATGATAATTTAACAATTAAAATTAAAAAATTAGATTTAGAACTAGGAACAGAAAAACGTAAAAAACTTAAAAATATAGAAAAAATAAACGAACTAGAAAGACAAATTACTTATCATATGCTTGCAAGAAATAAAATATCAAATAAATTATATAAACCTAGGGAGGTATGAAAATGGATACATCATTGTTAGCGTTTCCTAAACCAAAAGATAAAAAAAAATCAGAGATAAACGGAAAAATAAATATAAAAAAATTAGAACCAAAAAAATCTTTAAAAGTTACAATAAATAAAATATCTAAAAAGAGATCCAAACAATGCAATAAAGATAAAAAAATATATAATGAATTTGTAAAAGATTCTAAATGTTGTGAAATATGTGGAAATAAAGAGGCAACTACAATACATCACATATTTGGAGCTAGTAATAGAGATAATTCAACCAAATATGGCTTTTTAAAACACATATGCTTAGAGTGTCATAAAAAAGTAGAGACAGATCAAAAATTAGATGAAAAATATAAAAGACAAGCTCAAGGACAATTTGAAAAGAAATACAGTAGAGAGAAATTTATAAAAATATTTGGAAAAAGTTATTTGTAGAAGGGAAAATAAAGTATGATAGAAAAAACAAAGTATGAATTAGATTTATTAATTAAAGAATGTGGAAAAGACAAAGAAGCAATAAATATGCAAAAAATAATAAACAATAATGTATTAGAAATTGTTAGAAAATTTTGTGAAATCTGGCATAGTGGAATGTCAGCAGAATATGAAATAGACTTGATAATGAAAGTATTACGACAACAAAATTTAACTAAATTAACTTTAAATGATGACGAATTTATAGAAGTATCAGATGGCGTTTATCAGAATAAAAGAGATTGTAGAATATTTAAGTCAAAAGATAGATTTGATGGAAAAGCGTATAATGTAGAAACTATGCAAAAAATATAAAAAAATATGGAGGAGAAAATAGTATGAATAAAGAAGAAAATAATATGAATAAATTTGAAAAGTTAAGTGAAGAAAAATATTTAGCAGCAGTAAAAGAATATGGAAATGCTTTACAATTTGTAGAAGAGCAAACAGAAGCAATCTGTTTAGAAGCGGTTAAACAAAACGGATACGCTTTACAATATGTAGAAAAGCAAACAGAAGCAATCTGTTTAGAAGCGGTTAAACAAAATGGATACGTTTTACGATATGTAAAAAAACAAACAGAATCAATCTGTTTAGAAGCTGTAAAGCAAGATGGTGACGCTTTAGAATTTGTAGAAGAACAAACAGAAGAGATGTGTTTAACAGCGGTTAAACAAGATGGATACGCTTTACAATTTGTAGAAGAACAAACAGAAGAGATATGTTTAGAAGCGGTTAAACAAAACGGATACGCTTTACAATATGTAGAAAAGCAAACAGAAGCAATCTGTTTAGAAGCGGTTAAAACAGATGGATACGTTTTACAATTTGTAGAAGAGCAAACAGAAGCAATCTGTTTAGAAGCGGTTAAAGAAGATGGAAATGCTTTACGATATGTAAAAAAACAAACAGAATCAATCTGTTTAGAAGCGGTTAAACAAACTGGATACGCTTTACAATATGTAGAAAAGCAAACAGAATCAATCTGTTTAGAAGCGGTTAAACAAGAAGGATACGCTTTACAATTTGTAGAAGAGCAAATAGAAGCAATCTGTTTAGAAGCAGTTAAACAAGATGGTGACGCTTTAGAATTTGTAGAAGAACAAACAGAAGAGATATGTTTAGCAGCGGCTAAACAAAATGGATACGCTTTACGATATGTAGAAAAGCAAACTGAAGAGATGTGTTTAGAAGCGGTTAAACAAGATGGATACGCTTTACAATTTGTAGAAGAACAAACAGAAGAGATATGTTTAGAAGCGGTTAAACAAAACGGATACGCTTTACAATTTGTAAAAAACTATTATGAATCAATTGCAAAATTAAAAAGCTATTATTTAAAAGAATATATTGAATATTTTAGAAAAGAAAAAGCAGAAGAAATGACACTAGAAGAAGTTTGTAAAGAATTAGGCAGAAATATTAAAATAATAAAATAGAAGGAAAAGAAATAAAATGAGTAGATATTTAGATTATAAAGACGGTTTACCAATAGCTGTTATTGAAGATATTCATATATATAAATATTGTTGTACATGTAAATATGGAAAATGTAAAAAGAAATTGTTATTTAAAATAAAAACAAGAGGTATATGTAAGTTATTAAAGAAAGAAGTTAAGTGGAGGAATGGTTGTAGTAACTATAAAAAAAATATATGGTATTACATAGCTAAAATTACAAGTAAATAAGTAGGAGCAATAAATGATAAATAGTAATTATGAATTAGCAAGAGCCATGATTGGAAGATAAAGAGGAGTGATAAAAAAATAAAAGATAGTTTGGTAGTGTGGCTTGGAGGACAAGCATAAGAAAGAGGAAAAATTATGAAGAATTTATTAAACAGCGCTAGTACAGTAATAGATCAACTAGCAAAAATATTAAATACAACATCTGAGAATATAGTTCCAGTTTTTAATAATTATATGGAGATGGCATTAAATCAAAAATTAAGTTTAAATATAGCATTAATAGTTGTAAGTGCACTAGGCATAATAATAATCATTATGATAAAGAATGATTATAATGATTATTATATAATATGTACAATTGTAAGCGTATTTATATCAATAGTTTGCATATGGATATGTATAAATTCAATAATAGTAATAAATAATTTAAATTATTATGTAATTTATGACATCATAAATATGTTAAATTAACTGATTAAAGATGCAAATAAAATTATATTAAAAGAGGTGTACATATAAAAGTGAAATTGAGTAAATTTTGTGATGTTAAAAAAGAGGCAGAAGATCTTTATAATAGAATAGAAAGATTAACAAAACAATCAGATATAATATCTGATGTAGTTCAAAACGGGGTTACAGGGCATAGAAAAAACATATTATCTATAACAGGTATAGATTTAAAAAGGGCATATAAATTAGAATTATATAAAAATAAATTAAAAAATAAATATGATGAATTACTAGAATTGCAAAATGAAGTAGAGGATTTTATAGAAAAAATAGAAGATAGTCAAACAAGGCAGATAATGAGATATAGATACATGGATAGTAAGAGTTGGATACAAATTATGCATAAAATGAATTACAGTGCTGAAAGTACAGCTAGAATGATACATGATAGATTTTTAAATAAAAAATAAAGTTGTGCGTTTTGTGCGGCTTTTATGTGATATAATTAGTATAGTGATAATTGTTTATAAAATTAAATGTAGACTGAGGCTTATAACCCCTCAGATATATAATCCTCTCATACTTGAAAAGTAGTCTATTGATTAGACTACTTTTTGTATGTTTAAAGAAAGAAGCAATAATAAAGCAATAATAAAAATTAATTGTATTAAATAGGCAATTAAAATTATAGTATTATGAAAGAGGTGTAAAAAGATATGAAGAAATATAAAACATTTAAAAATTTAAGAGATGCTTGTATATATTACAAGCAATATATTTTAGGAGTTGATCAAAATGGCTAAATCAAAATATGAAACACATGTATTACCGTATTTTGAAATGATAAAAGCTTGGTGTCGAGATGGTGCTAGCGATGAGTTTATATATACTAATTTAAAAATAAGCAAAGATTCTTTTTATGAATATAAGAAAAAACATTCCGACTTTTCCGACACCCTAAAAGATAGCAAAGAAATTATAGATGCTAAAGTAGAAAACGCACTACTTAAAAGAGCATTAGGATATAAATTTGATGAAATTACAAAAGAAAGAGCGATTGATCCTACAACAGCAAGAGAACATGTAATTGTAACTAAAATAGTTACAAAAGAGGTACAACCTGATACAACAGCCCAAATTTTTTGGTTAAAGAATAGAAAATCTAACGTGTGGAGAGATAAACAAGAAGTGGAACATTCCGGTAAAGTTGGGATAGAGGAATATATAAAAAAAGTAGAAGATAATGATGAATATTAACACATTAAAATATATTCAAGAATTTATTAAAATAAAAAACAAAAAAAGTGAAATTATTCCTTTTATTTTAAACACACCCCAAATAAAGTTATATGAAATCATAAAGTCACAAAAGATTTTAAATAAACCCGTTAGAATTATAATACTAAAAGCAAGACAAATGGGTTTTTCTACTTTAACAGAAGCAATTTTATTTAAAGAAACAGCTACCAAGCAAAATATAAATACAGGAATTATAACTCACGTAGATTCTGCTACAAATAATTTATTTGAAATGAATAAACTAATGTATCAGGAACTACCTGAGCAATTAAAACCTGATATTAAAAAAAGTAACGCAAAAGAAGTTGTATTCAATAGAGATAATGGAACAGGTCTGAATAGTAAGATTAAATGTATGACGGCTGGTAGTAAAGGTGTAGGACGTTCAGATACATTTAATAATCTACATATATCAGAGCTTGCATTTTGGCAAGGAGATAAAAAGAAGATACTTACAGGTCTTTTACAAGCAGTACCTAATACATCTGAAAGTATAGTTATAATTGAGAGTACAGCTAATGGATTTGATTATTTTAAAGCATTATGGGATAAAGCAGTAAAAAATGAGAGTGATTATATACCACTTTTTATAGGGTGGAATGAATTAGAAGAATATAAAATGTTATATACAGGTTTTGAACTTACGCAAGATGAATTAGAATTAAAACAAATATATAATTTAACTAATGAACAAATATCGTGGCGTAGGTGGTGTATTGAAAATAACTGTGGCGGAGACATTGAACAATTTAAACAAGAATATCCTATAACTCCAGAAGAAGCATTTATATCTACAGGTAATTCTGTATTTAATAAAGAAGAAGTTATAAAAAGAATATCAAGAATTAAAGAGCCATTAACAGTAGGAAATTTTGAATATGATTATGATGGATTAAAAATTACTAATATTAAATGGGTAGAGGATTCTAAAGGATATATTAAGTTATATGAATTACCCAAAAAAGGTTATCCTTACGTTTTAGCAGGTGATACTGCAGGAGATGGAAGTGACTACTTTACGGGACAATGTATTAATAATATAACTAGTAATCAAGTAGCGGTTTTAAAACATAAACTGGATGAAGATTTATATGTAAAACAAATGTATTGTTTAGGTATGTATTATAATCAAGCACTGATAGGAATTGAAACTAATTTTTCTACATATCCAAATAAAGAATTAGAAAGATTACTATATCCTAAAATATATGTAAGAGAAAAAGAAGATACATATACACACAACATACTTAAGTCGTTTGGGTTTAAAACTACATTACTAACTAGACCTATAATACTTGCTGAACTAATTAGGATAATAAGAGAAAATATAGATTTAATAAATGATAAAGATACATTATTAGAGTTTTTAACTTTTATTAAAAATGAAAAAAATAGAATGGAAGCACAGTTAGGTAGCCACGATGATTTAGTAATAGCTTTAGCAATAGTTTATTATATTAGAACTCAACAATCAATGATAGCTGAAATACTAGAAGAAGAAGATAAATTACCATATGCTTTTGAAACTAACGGCGAAGAAGAAAGTTATTGGTAGAAAGGAAAAATTATGATTATAATAATATCAATGGTAATAGGCTATATACTTGGCGTATTACCTATTATATATTCTCAAATAATTAAATTTGAGGGAAATAAAATTAGAGAAAATAATAAAGAAAATGAATCACATAAAGATTTAACACCTGATATTATAGATGAGTGGGTAAACGGCAAAAAAGAAGATAATAAAAAAGCACTTACTCCAAATGACATTTTAAATGAATATATGACAGGAGATGAAGAATAATGGAAGATAAAAAGTTTGAAAGTGAAACAACCAAATTGTGGGAGTTGTATCAGAAAGGTTTACAGTTTCAATCAAATATAGAAATGAAAACTAAAGCTAATCTAGCAGTGGATTTTGCTGAAGGCAGACAATGGCCCGCATCAACAGAAAAGACTAAAAACTTACCTAGACCTGTTTTAAATATAATAAAACTTATTGAAAGTAATAAAAAATCTAACATATTATCTAGTTCCATAAAAATGGTATTTAAACCAACAGAGATAAAAGAAATAGATGAAGAAGTAGGAACAGATGGTGCAGATAAATTCACAAAATTTGCTGGATATGTATCAAAAGATTTAAAGCAACAAGATTTAGATGATAAAGCTATAACTGATGCTATACGTAAAGGCAGTTATATTTATCATTATTTTTGGGATAGTGAAAAATATGGTAATACGTCAAAGTATAGTGGTGGGTTAAATGGAGAGATAATAGATGCGTTAAATGTTTTCTTTTCAAACCCAAATGAAAAAGATGAACAAAAGCAGAAATGGATAATGGTAAGCAGTCGCGAAAATATAGAGAGTTTAAAAAAATTAGCTGAAGTAAATAAAATACCAAAACAAAACATAGATGAAATTACATCTGAAGACAATAGTGAAGTAAATTACGACAAAAAAGAACAAGAAAATGAACAATTCACAACAGTGTTAACTAGATATTTTAGAATAAATGGAGAAGTATTTTTTGAAAAAGCAACAAAAAATGTTGTAGTTCAACCAGCAACTGCTTTAACTCCCAACGTAGTAAAATTAAAAGCTAAAAATGACAATGTTATAGAAGAAGATGAAGCTGATACAAATCCGGATATTGGAGCAGAAGACAATAAACAATACAAAATGAATTTATATCCAATAGTTATCGGACAATGGGAAGAAAAAGAAGACAATATATATGGTAGAAGCTTAGTAGAAGAATTAATACCTAATCAAAAAGCAATTAATTTTAATTATGCTATGACTTTGTTATCCATACAAAACATTGGTTTTCCTAAAATTAAAATAAGGAAAGATGCATTAAAAGGTAAAAACATAACAAATGCACCAGGAGAAGTTATAACAGATTATAGCCCGGACGGAAACGGTATTACATATATGACACCACCACCATTTTCATCTGGTCCTATTCAAGTAACAGATTCTATAATAGATAAAACAAGAGCTTTCAATGGAGCAACAGAAGTTGTATCGGGCGAAGTTTTAGGAGCTAATATGTCGGGTAGTGCAATAGCTGCATTACAGACACAAGCAAAAGTTCCAATTGAAGTTATGCAAAAGAAATTTTGGAGAGTACATGAGAAGATAGCTAGAGTTTGGGAACAGTTCTTTAAAATATATTATAATGATGATAGAACGTTTATCTTTCAAGAAAATGGAAAAGATGAGCAAGAAAATTTTAATGGCACAGAATATCAAGATGTAGAGTTTTCAAGCACTATTGAAATAGGTGCAGGAAGTATGTATAGTGAAGTTGCAAGTGTTACTGTCTTAGAGAATATGTATCAAAAAGGAGACATTACTTTTGATCAGTATATAGAATTATACCCAACAAACTTAATGCCATTTAAAGAGGAATTAAAGCGTATGAGACAAAAAGAAAGATTACCTGATGAAATATCACAAATGATAATGCAAAATCCACAAATTTATGAGGAAGTAATGATGATAATACAACAAGCACAAACACCATTACAAGGTATACCTGGACAAGCATTAAATCAATCAATGCCTATAATATAAAAAATGTCTTTATAGTTAGACATTAAAGAAACTACTCGCAGGAATAGCGCAAAAATCCAAAGGAGAAATTAAAATGGAAGAAGATGAAGAAGTAGATAGCGTAAATAATCTAGAGGTCGCTGAACTAGAAAATGAAACTACTGAAACAAATGAAGAAACTGATTCTGAAAATGAAGTACAAGAAGATAGTGAAGTAGTAGATGAAAAACAAGAAGAACCTAATACAAAAATACAGTCTAAAGAAGAACAAAAAGTAGCAAGAGATGTTCGTTTAAGAGCCGAAACAGAGTATAAGGAAAGATTAGAAAGAGAAACTAAACAAGCATATGAAAAAGGTCTAAATGAAGCTATAACTAAATCCTATATTGGTAAAACTAATCCGTATACAGGTAAAATTGTTAAGGATAATTTTGATATAGAGGAATATCAAGAAATGGTGGAAATAGACAAAGCCGGTGGAGATCCAATAAATGACTATACTGAAAAGGTTAAAGAAAAAGCTCGTGCAGAATCAGTTGAAAAAGAAAAAGTAAATCAAAGGAAAACACAGGAGGAAAAAGATAAGCAAGATGTTAATGATTTTGTTAAAAAATATCCTGATGTTAATTTGAGTGAAATGATTAAAGATTCTAAATTTAGTAAATTTATAAAAGGAAAGTTAGGTAATGAGCCTTTAACTGAAATTTATGAAGATTACAATGAATTGCTTGGAAACTTTAATACTCAAGCTGAAACAAAAGCTAAAAAAATAATAGCAAATACAAAAGCTTCTCCTGGAAGTTTAGGAAATGGTAAATCTGCTGAATTTGATTTTGACAACATGTCAGATGAAGATTTTGAAAAAATAGATAAAAAAATATTAAAAGGAGAAGTTAAATTTAAAAGATAGTAACTTAATTTAAGTTGCTATCTTTTTTGCCACAAAAAGGGGGAATTTTAAATGGCAACAAACACAATTGCTGTAATAACAGCAGAAAACAAAACATTTTATGATAAAAAACTTATAAAAAGAATGCTACCACAGGTGCATTTTTATAACGATGCACAAAAAAGAACACTACCAACTAAAAATGGTACAACAATTGATTTTAGACTATTTAATGGTCTATCAATTCCTGAGGCTTCTCTTACAGAAGGTGTTACACCAGCTGGGAAAAGTTTAAATGTAACTAATATGACAGCAGTGGTTAAACAAGAAGGCGATTTCATTGAAGTATCTGATATGCTTAAAAAAGCAGGAATAGATCAAGTAACTTCTGAAGCTACAGACATACTATCAGAACAGGCATCACTAACTATTGATACACGTATTCAACAAGCATTACTTACAGGAACTAATGTATCATATTCTGGAGGAAAAACATCAAGTACATTAACTAAAACAGATGTTATAACTGAATTAGACATTAAAAAGCTAGCTAGAAAACTAAAAAAAGCAAATGCTAAAAAGTTTTCAGATGGCTATTATCATGCGATAGTAGATCCTGATCAAGCATTTGATATTATGAATCTTGCAGGATGGGTTGACATAGGTAAATATGTAAATGGAACTCAATTATTAAAGGGTGAAATTGGAAAAATGTACGGCATAAGATTTATGGAATCTACTAATTTACAAACTGAAGAAGTTGGACTTAATGATGCAAAATTTACAAAGCATAAAGCTTTTGCTTATGGAGCAGATTCTTATGGTGTAGTTGAACTTGATGGAAATGGAAAACCTGAAATAATAGTTAAAGACTTAGGTTCTTCAGGTACAGCCGATGCATTAAATCAAAGAGCAACAGTTGCTTGGAAAGCTTGCTTTACAGCAAAAATATTACAACCAGCTTGTGTTATTAGACTTGAAACAGCAGTTAGTGTCTAGTCATAGGGTATAGAAATATACCCTAATTTATTTATATGGAAGGAGAATATAAAATGGATAAAAGTGAAAAACCTACTAATGTTACTAAAACAGAAAGTAATGAGGAGGATAAAAATATGACACAAAATAAAGATTATCTTGTAGTAGTTCCTATAGATTCTTTAAATCCATCAATTAAAACAATTCCTGTATTTGTAAATGATGATAAGTATGAAATCATACTTGGAAAACAAACAACAGTTAATCAGGATGTTTATGATGTTTTAAAATCTGCAGGTTATATTATAGAATAAAAAAGCAGGTTCAAACCTGCTATATATCAATGAAAGGTAAAATTGGTTCGATTCCAATAACATTGAAAGGGGAAAATAATATGAGATGGGGAGATATTAAAACAATAGCTATACAAAAAATGTTTTTAACAGATGATATTTATGATTATGATAGTTTACAAGTAAAATCAAACGATGGCAATATACAACCATATTTGCAAAGAATGATTTCGGCAGCAAATGAAGGACTATATAGGATATATTCTTATGGTTATCCTAAATACACATATACAAATGGAATAGAAGAAAAAGTAAAAGTAGAACAATTAAAATTCGATGTAAAAGATGAATATGTAATGACTACCTATGAAGAAGCATTATTATTACTTCCTTTGTATATAGCAAGTCAAGTATACAAAGATGATGATATAGGTCTTGCTACGGGTTACAGAAATGAATTTGAAGTAGGATTAGAAGAATTAGCAAAAAATATAGAAAATAATCAAATACAAGTAATATATAATATGGAGGTATAAATATGTCAAGTTTTAACGTACCGCCTTCACCCTCTATATCTCAATTAAATTTAGATAACTTTTTGGGTGTAGATTTTACAACAGAAATAACTGATATAAATTTAAAAAGAAGTCCCGATAGTAAAAACATGATAAATGTGGATGGATATTTACAAAAAAGATATGGATATAAATTAGTAAAACAGTTTACTGGAAAAATAAATGGCATATGGAATATGGATACTATAAACGGTGAAGTAAATATAATTCATTTAGGAACTAAATTATATGAAGTTAGTAGTGACTTTTCTATTTCAGTTGAGATAAAAGCTGGTTTAGAAGATACTATATCAGCAGGAATAGTTTTTAATGGAAAGTTACTTATATTAGATGGTAAAAGAGCTATTATATATGGTAAATTTGGCACAAATATGGAAGCAAAATATTTAGATGAAGTAGGGTACATTCCTAAAACAAGAATATCAATGTCACCAGAAAATGGTGGCGGTGTAAAGTACGAAAGTATAAATATGATTCAACCAAAAAGAATAAATTCATTTTTAGGTACAAATACAGATTTAATATATAAATTAGATAGTGATACAGTAAGTGCGGAACCTGTTATAGTAGAAAAATTAAATGCACAAGGCAGTTATGATATTTTAGAAGAAAATACACATTTTACAGTTGATAGAAGTAAAGGAAAAATAAAGTTTAATATAGCTCCAGGTGAAAGTTTAGTTGAAGGTAGAGATAATGTAAATATACATTTTAGTGTAACTAATCAAGAAAATTTAGAACAAATAAATAAGTGCACTTTTTTAACTTCATTTGGCTACAATGGAAATAATAATAGAATATTTATATCAGGCAATAAAAAATATTCTAATGTAGATTGGCATTCAGATATAGATAATTTAATGTATTTTCCGGCGGATAATGTGTCGGCTATTGGACTTGATACATCTCCTATTATAGGTTATGGAAGAATAAGTGATGGTAGACTTGCTATTTTAAAAGATAATTCAGATACAGATTGTACAGCATATTATAGAGGCACATCAATGTTTAATGGTAAAGAAGTATTTCCACTACAAAGTGGAATTGCAGGAGTAGGAGCTATATGTAATAGAGCTATAACAAACGTCCAAAACGATTGTTTTATGCTTTCTAATCAAGGGGTATATGCAATATTACCAGTTAATGAAAAAAATGCTAATTCATATGTATTACGTTCATATTTTGTTGATGGAAAATTAATACATGAACCTAATCTTAAAGAAGCAACATCTATATATTTTGATGGCAAATATTATTTAGCAGTAAATGGAAATGTATATATTGCAGATACAAGATATAAATCAATTGAAAAAGACAGTAAAACATCAGGTTACCAATATGAGTGGTATTTTTGGAATAATGTACCAGTTAGAGTATGGTTTGTATGGAATAATGAATTATATTTTGGCACAAATGATGGTAAAATATGCAAGTTTAAAAAATCAAATGATATAGATTTATTTAAAGATATAAATATAGATGTAAAAGCAAGTTGGAAAACTCCTATAATACATTTTAATCAAACAACACTTGCTAAAACTCTTAAAAAAATAATTGTATCACATAATCCTAAAGTTGATTCAGAAATAGAAATATATAGTATAGAAAAAAGTGATAAAAAAAATATAATTTCAAAATCATTTAGTGTAAAAGGTGCAACATATCCAAAAATATTACAAGAAAAATTAAAAATAAAGAAAATAATGTTTATTCAATTTGAATTATTAAGTAATAGACCAGTAAATATGTCTTTTATAAATATATGTATACAATATATAATAGCTGGAAAATATAGAGGTGAATAATAATGAGTGATCCAAAATATGATGAAGATAATGTTACGTTAGGGTACTTAAATAAAGCATTAGGTAAAACAACAGAAGATATAATAACAGATACTAGTAAAAATTATAATATACAACCATCTCCACCGTATTTTATCGGTGATACATGGACAGAAGGTCCAACTGGAAATATGTATAGATGTATTAAAGATAGAAAGATAGGTAGTTACAATCTATCAGATTGGGAGAAAGCTACAAATTTTACTGATGATAGTAAAGCAAATGAATCATTAGGACAAGTACAGCTTTTAATTAATCAATTAGATGGAGAAATTAAAAGTTTTTATCAACAAGATGATCCTTCTAGTTTATGGAGTACATATATAGAAAAAGAAAAACATATAGGTGACTTATGGCATAATACAATAACACTTGCAAATTCAATATATTTAAAAGATGATAATTATTATTGGAAAGAACAATATATACCGGAAAAATTATTTAATACAAATTCAATTACAAAAACAATATATGTAACAAAACCAAATAATTATAAAATAAATGATATATGGATAATACCTTCTATAATTAATGCAAGTGATATTCCAAATAATTGTAGAACCGGGCAAATGTTATTTGCATCAGTTTCAAATACAAATTTCAATAAAGAAAACTGGACTTTAGATTCTAAATTTACAATTCCATCTTTTCCTGATATGTCAAAAGAAGAAGTGAAAGATGAAATAGATGAAAAAATTGAAACAATAATAAAACCTAGTATACTACAACAAGCTAAAATAAATTCTACAGAACTTATAAATACATTTAATAAAGGAAATTTTATTAAAGATGAAGTTACAGGCTCTGCATATATAACTGATAATGAAAATTTAAATTTAGCTGTACATGTATGGAAATTTGGACTAAATGGAATAGGATACAGTTCAACAGGAATAAATGGAACTTATGAACTTGCAATAACAATGAATGGACAAATAGTAGCAGATTTTATAACTGCTGGAACACTTTCAGCTGATAGAATAAAAGGTGGAACCCTTACGCTTGGTGGAAATAATGGAGTAAATGGTTTACTTAAATTATTAGATTCTAATTATCAAGAAATTATAGTTATGGATACAAATGGAATTGAACTAAAAAATGGTACAAAACTTATAGGATCAAATGGAATACTTTCAGTATTACAATTTAATGTAGAAAATTGGGAAAATCTCGGTTTTTTTAAAAATTATGGATTTTCGGGAAATGAGTATAAAAATATTAACTTGGAAATATATATACCTTCAAATTTTACAATAGCAAGTGCAAAACTTAAAATAAGACATGCACCGTATAAATATATAAATAGTTCAGGGCAGTTTCAATTTTATGGTTATGCAAGAAATATTAATTTATATTCTTGTTCATCTTCTAAAATTAATGATTTTAGAAGAGCAGGAATATTAGGTGGCGAATATATAGATCAAGTTAACATGAATAATTATTCTAAAATAATAAATGCTTTAGGAGGCAATGGCTGGACACCAACAGCTACTTCCACAAACGAAAATATACAAGAAACAACAAGTATAGAATTAGTTAATTATTTAAGAAGTGGTATAAATAGATTAATGGTTAAAAGTGATGAACCAAATCCAGCAGAAGAATTGTATGATCCAGGAACACTTCCAATTGATGTGGCACCACTTAAAAGAACAGGAATAGTAACTATGTTTTTAACCATTACTGGATATGCATCATAAGGGGGTAAAAATGATAACACTTAAATTTGATATAATACAAAATATATTAAAAAGTATTAAAACAGAATACTTAACAACAGGATCATATAAACAAGCAGAATGCAGTTTTAATTTTTTAGATACAACATGGAATAATTTAGATAAAACAGCTATGTTTATTGTAAATGGAGTAGCATATAGTCAAACATTAATTAATAATAAATGTTATATACCAGCAGAAGCAATAGAAATACCAGGAATATTAAACATAGGAATATTTGGAACTGAAATTGTAAACAATATTTTAATTAAAAGAAATACCAGCACACTATATAGTATTATAATAAATGAAGGCAGTTTTTCTAAAAACATTCAAGCAGAACTTCCTTCTCCTAGTGTATTTGAAACTTATATAATAGAAATGAATAAAATTTTAAAAGATGCACAAGCAGTTATAAATAACTTTAAAGCTGAAGATGTTAAATTTGCAGATGGTGAAACATTTCAAATAAAATGTGATAATGGAAAATTAAAAGGACCGCAAGGAGTACAAGGTATTAAAGGAGATATAGGAGCATCAGGTCCACAAGGAATACAGGGAATACAAGGAATACAGGGAGAAATAGGAAAAATAGGTCCAGCAGGTTCTATTGGACCGCAAGGCATACAAGGTATTCAAGGAGAAACTGGACCAATAGGACCAAGCACAACTATAATAGACAATTTAAATAGTGATGATACTATAAGTGCATTGAGTGCTAAAATGGGTAAAAAACTGAATATAGAAAAAGCAAATAAATCAGAAATAATAATTAAACAATCTAAATTATTAACAACAGTATCAATAGCTCAAAATACAGATTACACATTACCTTTTAATTATACAGTAGGTGCAAATATCTTAGAAGTATATTATCAAAATTGTAAATTAATTTTGAATGAAAACTTTATTGAAGTTGGAGTAAATGGAAGTGTTAGTAACAAAATACAATTTAAAGATTGGACAGTACCAGCTAATAAAAATTTAGAATTTAAAGTAAGAGGTGATATAATATGAGTAAGCCAAATAATTTAGAATTAGAAGAAAAAATAGAAGTTTTAGAAACGAAAACAACAAAAAATATAGGAGATTTTAGAACTGATTTAAACAATCTAAATTATGATTGTAAAGGATATGCAAATGGACCTTCTCTACATAGACCATCTGAACAAAACGGATATTTTACAACACAAATTCTTGACAGCAATTGGATATTTCAAATATTCACAAATGTTTCAGACAAAAAACAATATTTTAGGAATAAAGTTAACAACGTATGGCAAGACTGGGTGGAAATTTGGAATAATTCAAATTGTCCTATATTAAAACAAGAGGATGGATACTTCAAATTGGCTAATGGACTAATAATACAATGGGGGTTTACAAATATTCAGCCTGGTACAGATAGAATCAGAGAGCTATTTCCTATTACTTTTCCAGTTCAGATCTGTGCAATTATAGGAACTTTAGCATATACATCGGCATATTATATGCTCCAATGCAGTGCGATTGACAATTCAAAATTTGATATTATTTTAAATTCAAATACTAGTAAAATGTTAAATGTGCAATACATAGCAATAGGCTATTAAAGGAGGCGATAAAATGAAATATATGCTATTAAAAGATAATATAGTACAAGGCTTTTATAGTTCTGATATAAATTTCAACATATCTAATGAAGCAATAGAGATAACAGAAGAGCTTTATAAAGAGCTTATAAACTTAGGACAAGCAAGACTTAAAAATAACAAAACAAACAATTTTAATATAGCTGATTTTGAAAGTTATACAAAACCATTAACTGTTTCAGAAATAAATGAACAAAAAATACGAGAGGCACAAAATTATTTAAATAATACTGATTATATAATAACAAAGCTTGCAGAATATCAAATTACAGGAGAAATATCTGATAAAGATTATACTGAAGTATTAGCTAAAAGAGAAAAATCAAGGAAAATAATAAGAAGTAAAGGAGAAATATTATGTTAAACAAAACATTGAAAAACGCATTGATACTACACACACATACACATACACAAGGGTATATTATACATTAGATAATTTTTATAAAAAGGCAGGTGAACAAATATGAGTGCACCTGCTATATTTAATTTAGAAAATAAAGTCGAAAATTTGATGGAAGAAATATCAATTCAAAATAATTTAACTGTAGTGAAGAAAAATAATGGGATTGTTGAAATGTATGGATATAGAAATGCAAATTTTGTTAATGGTGAATTAATAATAGAGCTACCAGTTTCTATCAATTCATCGAAAATATCACAAAGCGTTTTTCTTGCTACATCAACATACAGTTTATCACGATCACTTGTACTAAACGCAAGTTGTATAGACACTACGCATATAGCCATTTATGCATGGGATAGTGCTAATCACATTATGTATAACGGTCTTAACACAATTAATTTTTTTATTAAATCGTATTGGAAATGAAAATTTAATTTATCTAGTAAACAAAATAGCTTATAACTTAAAAAAAGAGGTGAATATATGATAAGAATACAAATAAATTCAAATGTTATAAAATTAATTAAAAGTGAATATTTAACAACAGGAATGTATAATCAAATAGAGTGTGAATTTGAATTTAGTAAAGAATGGCAAGAATTAGAAAATTTTTCTACATTTAATATAAATAATAAAATATACAAAGAAAAAATTATAAACAATAAATGTAATATACCTGCTGAAGCATTAAAACAAGCAGGTATATTATATGTTGGAGTTTATGGTAATAAAATAATAAATAATTTATTAGAAAAAAGAAATACAACAGGTTTATTAAAATTAGAAGTATTTAATGGATATAAGGAGGAATAAAAAATGTCATATTTAAATGTACCTGATAGTTATAAACAAATATTAGGAATGACAGCTGATGATTATGCTAAACAACAAACAGCAGGTTTAAATAACCAAACACAACAGTATCTGAGCGAATACGAAAAAGCAGCTGAATTAAGAAAAAATGCTTTAAATACAAATAAGCAAAACACTATTAATCAAATACAATCTCAAATACCTACAATTCAAGAAGAATCAAAAGGACAATCAAAACAAGCGTATATAAATAATATGCTATCTCAAAGAGATGTAGGACAAAAACTTTCACAAGCAGGATTAAATACAACTGGTGTTGTTGGTAGTACATATTCTGATTTAGCAAATTCATATAATGAAAATTTAAATACAATAAGTTCAAACAGAAATAAAGCGTTAAGAGAAGTAGAAAATAACGTAAACAATGCTAATTTACAATATTCTCAAAAAGAGCAAGAATTATTAGCAGATATAGAATCTAAAAAAACAGATATGACTAGATATAATAATGAACTTGCTAATAATAGATATCAACAAGCAATAGATAATTATATGAAGTACAAAGATTATGAAAAGTTTGTATTACAGATGAATCAGCAAGAAGATCAAATTCAAGCATCTGAAAGACAAAGGGCATTTGAAAATAGTATTGCACAGCAACAACTAGAATTAAAGAAAAGGCAAATTGAGGCGGAGATAGCAAATGCATTATCTCTATCTGATAAAAATAATAAATCAAGTTCTAACAATAAAATTGATGAATTTGCAAATGTAGATTATGGTAGCGTATCTAAATTAGGTTATGGACCTTTGAGTAAAAAAAGATTAGATGAACTAACTAATAAAGGTAAAATAATAAAAAAAGCAATAAATGGGCAAACAACATATGAAAAAACAAATAATAATGAAAATGAAAGATTATTTCAAATGTGGAATAGATATTAAAGGAGGCACAAAATGGCTAAATTAAATATAGCTGGTAAAATAGATGAAATTGCTAGATTACAAAGAGAAGGCAAAATTGATGGTAAGGAATATAATTTTTATGATAATATTCCTAAAACAACATATTTACCCACATCTGAAAACAATTTTTTTCATGATGCTGGTAAAATATATGAAAATTTAGGGACTGGTTTTATAAAAAGTGGATTAAATATAACTAATTTTCTAGCAGATACAGTTGAGCCATATTTAAAAACTTTAAAAAATGAAGATATAAATAATTGGATGAATGACTTTCAAAAAAATATATCAAGCACAATTCAAAGTAAAACTAATCAAGAGCAGAGGGCAAGTAATAGTATTAATAATGATGTAATGAAAAAAGCTTCAGAAGTAAGCACAAGTATTGGACAAATGTTGCCCACTGCTGTAACTTCTTTATCAAGTCCAGTACTTTCTGCTATTATATCACTTGCTAATGCAGGTGGACAATCTATGGAAGAAGCAGAGCAAAAAGGTGCAAACGATACACAAAAGTTATTATATGGTAGTACATTAGGGGCAGCTGAGGGGCTTACTGAAATGATAGGTTTAGGGCAATTATCAAAAGGTGCTAAAGAAGTAGCTAAGGGTGGTATTAGAGCTGGTATAAAAAGATTTGGAATAAGCACAATGGATAATGTTATACAAGAAGCAATAATGGAACCAACAACCGAAATAGCTTCGCAAGCTATATTAGGGAAATCTGATTGGGAAAACATGCCACAAAGAATGTTACAATCTGGAGTAGATGGAGCATTAACTTCAGCAGTAATGGGTGGAGCGACAGCGGGTTTAAGCAAAACTGTAAATATAGCAAATAAAATAGAAAACAATAAAAGCCAATCAAATGCAGAAGTAAAACAAACTTATAAAACAAGTAACAATATATTAGATACATTAAGTGAAAAAGTATCAGAAACAAAAAATATATTGCCTGATGATAAAACAAATATAAATAGAAATATTTTAGCTGAAAATATAACTAATAGTAATATAGAAGTTAAAGATAAACAAGAATTAATTAGTAAATTAAATGATATAAACAAAATAGATGATATTTTAATGCAAGACATTATAAGTGAAATAAATCCATCAGATTATAAATTAAGTGCTAAAAAGTATAATATAGATACTAATAATGAAACAGTAAAATGTATAGATAAAGTAACTGGTGAAAGAGGAATTAAAACTATATATAATGCAGATATGTTTAAAAATAACAATGTTAATGCAATGTGGAAAGTAGATACAGATGAAAATGGTAATATAACTAGAAAGGTCATATTAAATCCAAATGCAGATACTAATAAAACATTAGAGAATATAACTGTACATGAATTAACTCATGACTTAGAGGGAACTAATGAATATAACACTTTAAAACAGCTTGTACAAGATTATGATTCTAAAAAAAGTGGATATTTAGAAGCTAGACAATCATTAGAAGAAGCTTATTCACAAGTATACGATAAAGAAAGCATAGGATTCGAAGAATTAGTAGATAATGAAGCAGTAGCAGATATATTAGGTAGCAAATTAGGTGATCAAGAGTTTATAAATAATTTAACTATTAAAGACCAAACAATTTCTCAAAAAGTATATAATTGGGTTATAGATAAATTAAATAAAATTAATAAATTAACTGGATATAAAAGTGAAAAGCTATATTGGTCAGATGTAAAAAATAAATTTGAAACCAGTTTTAAACAAGATTATGCTAATATAAATAATAATCAAAATAAATTTAGTATTCAAGTAGATAGTAATGGAAATAAATATGTAAAAGTTGATACAGACCAAGATATTTTTGAAGGTAAAACTGCAAGAGAGTTTACTAATATAGCAAGAAAATATATATTAAAAAATTATAGAGATGGTAATAAGCCTCTACTATTGCCTACAGCTGAAAAAATAAATGTAACAAGCAAGACAGCAAGTGAATATACACATCCTAAAACAGAGTTACAAAATCCTGACAAAAAAATGAAAATGAAAGCAAGTACAGAATTAGATAATTTATTAAATATATCAGATTATCAGTATAGTGTAAAAGATGATGGAAGACATTCATTTGCAAAAGACGGTTGGGATTATTATAAAACAGTATTTGAAGTAAATGGATTTAAATATGAAGGTTTAATAAATATAGCAAAACATGGTGATACGAAAACATTATATGATATAACACAAATAAAGAAGATGCCGTTCTACAATACATCGGATAAATCCTTCATCGCATCACCACGCACATCTTCTTTATATAATAATAGTATAACACCTATAAATACAGATGTCAATACTACTGATAAATATTCTATGCAAAATAATACTAAATATTCTATTGCAGGTAAAAAAGCAATGGAAAATTTAAATGATAGTAAATTAGAGAAACAATATGAAAATGCACAACATATGAAAAGTATAGGTGTTAATAATGAAACTATAAGACAATCAACTAATTGGTTCCAAGATAAAAACGGTGACTGGAAATTTGAATTTTCTGATAAAGATATGGAGCTAAAAAAAGATATTAAATTAGAAAAAAATAAGACATATAAATTAGGCGATATATTAGAACATGATACTTTATTTAGTGCATATCCAGAATTAGCTAATTATAAAGTACATATGACTGAAAATAGTAAAATTAATGGAAGTTATAATAAATTTACAGATTTAATTAAATTAGATGTAAGTAAATTAAACACTCAAAGTAAGTCAGAAGGAACCTTAATTCATGAAATACAACATGCTATCCAAAAAATAGAAGGTTATGAAGGTGGAGCAAGCAACAAAGCAAGTAAACTAAGATACTATGAAAGCTTAGGAGAAATTGAAGCCACCGATACTAAGGATAGGTTCATATTAGAAAAATATAAGAATCAAAATTTAACAAACACACCTCCTGAAACTTCAAAATATAATCCTGAACACAAGAATTTGCAAAAATATTTAAATAATAGAAATATATTTGACAAAATTAAAGATAAAAGATATAATTATAAAAAGGATGGGGTTAATTATGAGAATGTTGAAACAAATATATTGGAAAATACGAAAAATAATGGCAGAGAGATACTTCAAAAAAATACAAAAATTCGAGGACAAGCATGGAACAGATTGGGGAGCGAAGGAAGAGGACATGTAGAACTAGAAAAATCTAATTCTATTTCTTTACCTAATACTGTATGGGATAATAGACTAAACACATTATATAAAAATGAAAATGTAGGTAATAAAATTAAAGATTTAAAGAAGGAAGTAAATACTGCTAAAACTTTATCTAAAAATCAGCGTTATGAAAAGTCTAAAACTAATCAATTTATAACCAACCTTACTGATAAATTACAAGTTAGCAAATATTCAAATAAAGAATTATTAAATAATACAGTAAATGAAATAAAAGAAGAAATAAGAAATAACGGTACATTATCAGATGAAAGTAAAACTAAGTTATTTAATAAGTTATATAATGATTTAAAAATAGTAGATAAAACATACTACAATGAGTATAAAGACTTGTTTAATGATTTAAAAACTACAAAGGTATACTTACCTACAAATATTAAATCAGATGTGGACAATATAAAAATAAGAACAACCAGCGATATGAACGCAACTAAAATTGATGTAAAATATCAAGAGCTTAGTGAAGTATATCCTGGTTTGTTTTCATCTAAAATTGACAATGAAGCAGATCAGTTAATTAGAATGTCTAAAGTTAAAGAAGATATATTACTTAGTGAAAGAAACTTAAATGAATATAACGACATAGTTATGGGACCGGAATATAAAAAATTTGCTAAAAATGATTTTGATAATTTAGTATATGAACTTGAAAATGACGTGAAACTTGCTGATAGGTATAAAGAGGCAAAAACTGAAAAAGAAAAGAAAAAGATAGAAGAAGTAGAAGATGTAAAAGAAGTATTTAAAATGGCTAATGAATATCAAAAACAGCATGATAAAGTAATGGCTAAAGAAGTTTTAACAGATGTTGATAATAAATATTTAAAAGCTTTAGAAAATGGCAGTTTAACAGTGGAGGAACTTAAAAATAAAAAAGATAAGCCTAATGTAAAAGGTATACTTAATGTATACGAAGTTTCTAAGCCTCTAAGAGAAACACAAAAAGCAATTGAAAAATTCAGAAAAGATGTTAAAGCTGAGCATTATGATAAAGTAAAAGATTTAACTGAGAATATGAACGAATGGAAAGATAAAAAAGGGCTTTTTGCTGGTTTTAGATTAAATAGGGAAACATTTACAAGAAATATCCAGGACGTTGTAAAAGATAAAAAAACAGCTGATAAAATTAATTCAGTGCTATATGATAAATATTCAAGTAATGAAGCAGAATCTACTAGAATTAAAAATGAAATAGGTAATAGAATTAGAGATTTAGGACTAGATACAAAAGAGAAATATGTTTATGATGGCAATAAAATAAATGAATATGATATAGCACAGTTGTACCTTGAGAAAAAATTAGACGATGGACAAGTAATTGATTATGGTGTTAATCTAAATAAAATTAAAGAGGCAAGTAATACATATAAAGAAATATTTGATGATTTATGTAATAAGATGAGTGATACATTAGTTGCCAATGGCTATGCACCAGTAGAATATAGAAAAAATTACTTTCCACATTTTACTGAGAATAAACCTGATACATTTTTAGGGAAAATATCAAGTATGGTAGGAATAGATACTACATATCAAGAATTAGATACTTCAATTGCAGGAACAACAGCTAGTAGAAAACCAGGTAAAACTTGGATGGGTAATTTATTACAAAGAACTAGTGATGTTACTGATTATAATGCTTTAAAGTCAATAGACATGTATTTACAAGGAAGTATGGATATTATTTATCATACCGATGATATACAAAGACTAAGGGCATTTGAAAGCACTATAAGAGATTCATATTTATCAGAAGAAATGAAAAAACGAATTGAAGAAATAAAAGATAATGAAAATATATCGCCAGAAGATAAAGTTGAAGCAATAGAAAAAATACATCAAACAGCAAATAATCAATTGAGCCATTTTGTAACATGGATAAGAGAATATACAAATGTTTTAGCTGGTAAAAAATCATCTGCAGATAGACAATTTGAATATGAGCTTGGTAGAAATATATATATAACTGCGCAAAATTTAGAAAGTAGATTTGCAGCTAATGCAGTTGGAGGTAATTTAAGTGTTTCTTTAACTAATATAGCACCTCTTATACAAGCTACTGGTACAACAGGATATGGCAACGTTCTAAAAGGAATGCTTAAAACTATGACTAGTTCAATTAGTCACGACGATTCATTTATAAATAATTCTGATTTTCTAACTAAAAGAAGAGGAACAGATAAGTTATATAAGACAACTGTAAATAAATTAAGTGAAATTGCTTCAAAACCTTTTCAAATTATAGATGACTTTGTATCAGAATCTATTGTAAGAGCAAAATATGATGAAAATATTAGCAATGGTATGAGTGAAATAGATGCTTTAACAAATGCTGATAAATATACAGCTAATTTAATGGCTGATAGAAGTAAAGGAGCTCTGCCGGTAACTTTTAATTCTAAAAATCCAATAGCTAAAGTAATAAATATGTTTCAAGTTGAAGTAAACAATACACTATCAAATTATACTAAAGATATGAAGATAGATGCTAAAACTAAAACACAGCTAGTTCAAAACTATACTAAATTATTTGCAGGAACGTTTGTATTTAATACTTTAATTAAATCAATTAGAGGTGGAAATGATGTACTTCCGGATCCAATACACTGGGTAATGGATGTTATAAACTATTTGTTTGGTGATGATGAAGAAAAAGAAAAATCTATGCAAAGCTTAGGAAATAATATAGTAGGAGCGATTCCTTTTTCTAATATAGCAGGATTAGTAGGAATGGAAGATATAGGAAGACTTCCTACTGCTTCTATGTTACCTAATGTTATTAAAATTGCAGGTTCATTTGATAAAGATGTGTCTGAAGAATATAGAAATGAAACATTAATTAAAGAAATGTCAAAACCTCTTACATATATATTCTTACCTTTTGGTGGATCACAACTTAAAAAGACAATTGATGGAATATCAGCAGTTATAGAAGGTGGTAGTTATAAAACTAATAAAAAAGGAGAAAAACAATTACAATTTGCGATAGAAGATGCTAATCTTGGTACATATGCACAGGCTGGTATATTAGGTAAATATTCACTACCTACTGCTAAAAAATATGTAGATGACGGTTTTAATTTACTAACAGCTAAAGAAACTAAAATTTATAAAGAGGCAAATGTTCCATTTGAGGAGTTTTCTAAATATACTAATGCTTCTAAAAGGAAAAATAGTGATAAAATTAATATATTAAATAAAATGAAAATAGATGATAGTCAAAAATGGAATATATATATAATGGATATATTTAATGACAAGATAAGAGAAGAAGATAAACGTTCACAAGTTATGGATGCTGAATATGCATTAAAAAACAATAAAATTTCAAAAAAGGAATATATGGAGTTATATACAAAAGTAAATAAAAATAATTCTTCAATGCCAGATAAAAAAGAATTGGATAAACTGTTAGAAAATAATGTTGAAATAAAAGATTATGTTACATATAAAATAGATACTTCTCAAAATAAAATGCCATCTGAAAAGGATAGTAATGGTAAAACAATTAAAAATACTAGAAAAGTTAAAATAATTGATTATTTACTGAGTTCTGATATACCAGCAAATTCAAAAGCATATCTTTATTCAAAAGAGTTTGCAGATACAACTCCTATAATCAATTGTAAAATACCAGTCAATGAATATTTGAAACTACAAAAAAATATAGCTTTTCTAGTTGGTGATGAAGATAAAAAAAGTATCTTTGAAGATAAAAAATTAAAAAATAGTTTAAAAAGAAAAGTAATGAAAGAAATTGTAAAACTAGATTTGACTCCACAACAAAAAATATTACTTACATATTTAAGTGGATATTCTATTGAAGACAATGATTATAAAGGTGTTAGTAAAAATTCTGCTAGAAAAAATAGTTTTAAATATATAGATGGGTTAAATATTTCTAAAATAAAGAAAGAGAAAATACTTAAAGTGGCAGAATATAAAAAACTTAAAAATGGAAAATGGAGCTGGTAAGGGGGTGTATAAATGGAAGATATAGTAAAAATGATAATGAATTATGGAACAAGCTTTGTAATAATAGGCTTGTTTATTTTTGATTGGTTTAAGAATAAAGATAAAATTAAAGATACTTTAGAGCAAAATACAAAATTTTTAGAAGAAATGAAAAATACAAACAGTAATACTTCAAAGTCTTTAGAATTATTACAAAAAAGTATGGATAATCAGCAAGAATTTATGGTTGAACACGACAAGCGTTGTGGAAATATAGAAAAAAGTATATCAGAGCTTAATTTTAAAATGGGGGTGAAATAAATGGAAGTATTAAAAAAAATAGGTGAAAATATTGCTAATTTATTTAAAGTAAAAACAATATTAAGTTTAAGCGTAATTATTACAACTTGTATTTTAACATACAAAGGTGTAATTGATGTAGTAGCGTTTATGACTATAACATCTGCAATAATTACGTATTATTTTACTAAAGCAGAAAAGATGGACAAGTAAACACATTACTTGTAAATATAAAAGCCTTAAAATAGCTTGTAGGAGGTCACCTTTATGGCTAAAATAATAAACAAATGGATAATAAAAAATATAGTTAAAATTCTAATAATTTATCAGAAAAGTATTAAACATGACAGATATATATTTAAAAATAATTTAGATAGAACTATTTATTATGAAATACATGATTTGATAACTACAATTGAAGAAATGGATAAGTAAAATAGTTGAAAAGTATAGTGTTTAGTAGTATAATATATTTATAGTCAGGAGATAATAATATGAATAAAAAAATAGCTACAATATCTAAGGAAGTAATCGATACTTTGAAAATGGATATTGAAGAAAACATTCCTATTTTAATTGGGGATGCAAATATAGAACATATGAAAATTAATCATTTAGAAGATTATAATAAATATGGAAATAAAATTAGCGATATAATAAATAATCCGACATATCTTGCTAGAAACGAGGGTAAAAATTCAATAGAATATATAAAAAGGTACGTATTATATAATGAAATGGTTTTAGTAGTAGTAAGAACTAGTGGAAAAGGAAAATACTTTGTCAGAACGATGTATGTTATGGCAAAAGAAAAAATTGAAAAGTACGAAAAATATGGATATTTTATAGAAATTAAAAAATAATTTGACAAGCAAAAAAATGTATGTTATAATATATATATACATATAATATAAGTAGAAACTCTGAGGACGGAACTGGTAGCCGTAGCCCATCGTAAGATGTAGGAGATGTGGGAGTACCAACCCACCTAGTTTCTGACTATAAAGAGAGTAAGCGAAAGTTTACTCTCTATTTTAGTGTTTAAATGAAAGTGAGGAAAATAAAAATGAAATTTAATGAATTTATAAATAAAATTAAAGATATGGGTGGAGTAGACACAGATGGCTACTATGGAAAGCAATGTATGGACTTATACAATTACTTTTGTAACAATGTATTAGGTTTACAAAATGTAGGTGCAGATTATGCAAAAAATATATTAAATAATCCTAATATAATGAATAATGTAGAAAGAATAAATAACTATCCTGAATTTGTACCTCAAAAAGGTGATATAGCAGTATTTACAGGTGGAAATTATGGACATGTTGCAATTTGTTTAGGTGAAGGAGATTTAAAAGCATTTAAGACAATAGATCAAAATTGGGTTGAGCAACAATTAACGGAAGAGTGGCATAATTATACGTATTTGTCACCTTTAGTGTTTTTAAGACCTAAAAATCAAGAAAATATAGTAGAACCTAGTGTACAAACTGTAACCCTACCTGCAAGTGTACAGAGCTGGAGGGTATATCCTTTAAACAAACAACCTATTGTAGGAAACGAATGTGGAAAATTATTTCCAAGCAAATTCGGTGGTTTAACATATGAAATTTTAAGATGGACACAAAAAAATGTAGCAGTAATTAAAACACGTGATTTTGGAGAAGTTCAAATATATGTGGGAGTAGATACAAGTGCTGTAATTAAATAAAAAAATTAGAGGAGTTAATCTCCTCTAAAGTATTATATAATATTGAAAAAGCTATTGCTAGCCAATATCTTAAAAAATTAAGACTAGATATTAATACTAGTATTAGTATATCCAAAAATCATAATTATATGAATAAAAAATGAACTACACATTCTGAATGTGTAGTCCTAGAAAAGCTATTGCTAGCCGTTGCCCTAAGGCTAGATAATAAGTTTACATAAGTAATGCTTATTTGTAATTTAATTGTAACATATAAAAAAATGATTGTCAATACAATTATAGAAAAATGTATAAAAAATATACATTTTTTTATAATTCCAATTGTTTTTTTACCTTTTCGGATATTAAATGCATTTTTTCTTCACTTAATTTTCCAATTAGTCTTCCAAGTCTTGCTTTATCTATAGTTAAAATATCAGATGTTATTACTCTTGATGGTATTTTATCTAATTTTCCTTCAATAACATCATTAGAACAAATTTGTTCTGCATATATTTTATTAATAATATTTCCATCACCTTCTATTGGAAGGACATTAACCTTTTCAGAAAATATATTAGCCTTTAAATTTTGTATTATTACAACTGGGTGATTTTTCTTTAATTCTTTACCAACTCCAGTAGTTATGTAAGCATTATAAATTTGACCTCTTATCGGTCTTATGGGATGATTTTTGTTAAAAGTTCTCATTCTTATTTTTGTATTTTCGCAAGAATCATGATGCATTTTACATATATCTGGTATGTCCTTTATAATGTCAAAAACTATAGTAGATGATATGTTTTTTGTAGATTCTAAAATACTACTAAATGCTAAAATCATAGTTTTTTTAGTGTGCTCTTCCATATTTGTTAAAGCTGAGTATGGCACTTTTGCATAAATATTACAGTCAATAAGATCATCATTATTTTCACTATTATTCACTTTGTCACCTCCAAATAATATGACCATATTATATATTAATTATATCTAAAAAGCAATATAAATTTATAAAACGTTTAAAAATTGTTAAAAAATGTCGAAAATGTCGAAAATGTCTTATAAAAATACTAATATAAAATTCAAAACATCCTAGTAGCAAATAATTTACATTGCTTAAATATAAATTTTATGTATGTATCAAACTGTATTAAAATTTATTTTTTGTGTATAATTTTAATGCAACGTTTAATGCAACGTCAAAAAAAACTAGTATAAAAACATAAAAAAACAAGAAATATAAAAAGATAGAATAGCTTAAACAATGCGTTTATATCAATTTAAAACAAAATAAGTATAGCTTTCACTATACTTATTATATGGTGTCCAAGAAGGGATTCGAACCCCCGACCCATGCCTTAGAAGGGCATTGCTCTATCCAACTGAGCTACTTGAACATTTATTACTTTAATATGATAACACATTTTATATAATAAATCAATAGATAACAGACAATTTTTATTTTTTTGCTTAAATT
>JAVVTJ010000001.1:79042-81902 GCA_036653755.1 Clostridia bacterium | reverse complement strand
GCTGTATCTACTACTTTAACTTTTCTTGTAACTTCTACTGCTTTATTAGTATTTGCATCTTCTGCATTATATGTTACTGTATATTCTCCTACTAATGCTGTATTTACTAAACTTGTATCAATAGTTGCTACTAAATTTTGATCATAGTTATCACTTACTGTAGCACCTAACTCTGTATATGCTCCATGTACTTCTATAACTTGTGGATTTGCTCCTATTAATGTTATTACTGGCGCTGTTGTATCTTTTACAGTAAATTCTCTTGTTTCTACTGTTTTATTTAAAGCTACATCTGTTGCTGTAAATGTTACTGTATATTTTCCTACTACATTTGTGTCTATATTATCTGTTATTACTACATTTACTAATGAATCATAATTATCTGTTGCTACTGCCTTAAATTCTGGTTTTGAACCTTTTACTTCTAATTCATATATATTTGTATTATCTATTGTTATTACTGGCGCTGTTGTATCTTTTACTATAAATTCTCTTGTTTCTACTGTTTTATTTAAAGCTACATCTGTTGCTGTAAATGTTACTGTATATTTTCCTACTACATTTGTGTCTATATTATCTGTTATTACTACATTTACTAATGAATCATAATTATCTGTTGCTACTGCCTTAAATTCTGGTTTTGAACCTTTTACTTCTAATTCATATATATTTGTATTATCTATTGTTATTATAGGCGCTGTTGTATCTACTACTTTTATTGTTCTTGTAATTTCTGATGTATTTCCACTTGAATCTACTATTTTATATACTACTGTATATATTCCAATTTTTGTTGAATCTACTGAATTTACTGTTATTATATTTTTAGTAATATCTCCATCACATTCATCCATCGAAGTTGCTCCCTCATCTTTATATGATGTTCCAACTTCAATAGTTACTTCTTTATTACCAATAAATGATATTATAGGTTTTGTTGTATCTACTACATATACAGTTAAATATGCTATTTTTCCTGAATATGCTATTTCTATTACTTGTTGCCCTAATACATTTTTGTTATATGAATTTATAAACATATTCTGAGTTAATTGTTCAGCTATAGTAGTTGCTCCTGAAGCCATTACTTTTTTAATATAAGCATTTTTAAAATCAAAATTTTCATTAAACTCATATGTTGTTTTTGGCACATTTACTAAAACATCTTTAATATAATCTTCAACAATATAAGTATATTTTCCTATTATTTTTCCATTATATTCAACTAAAGTATCATTTGTACCAACTCTATTAGTAGTAAAATTTTTAAACATACTAGCAGTAGGCATAATATAAGATACTATACCTCTAATACTTGTAATTTTAATACTTGATCCTGATAAATTTAACTTGTCCCCAAAATTATATCTGCCTATCGTTGGTAAAGTAAATTCTACAACTTCCTCTTTTCCAACAACTGTAACTCTTCTAGTTATTACATTTGATTTATTACCTGCTGCATCTGTTGCTGTGTATGTAAGAATTTGCTCACCAATTTTACTAGTATCTAATTTTTTATCAGCATAAATAGTTCTTGTTTGATCATAATTATCAATTACTGTTGCACCTAAGTCAACAAATGTACTATTTATATCTACATCAATATTAGAAAAACCATTTAAACTAATTGTTGGTGCAGTAATATCTTTAATATCATATTCCATATTAAATCCATCTGAAACATTATTACTTCCGTCAATACAATAAGGTACTAAAAACCATTTTCCTATTTCATTTGGAGTTGTTAAAATCATTTCAGTTTTTCCAAATGAACATTCAGTGCCTGTACTAAAATCAACTTTGGTTTTAGTTGGATCATCTTTTGTCCATTTATACTCCATAAAATATATTCCTGTGCTATCTGGCTTAGTTTTCAATATTAATTTTTGATTAGGATTAAGTGTTGCGTAATTATATGGTAAACCCTCATTAAGTGAATTTGAAAAAATAAATTCGGGAGGTGTCTTATCAACACTTGAACTCAAATTATCCACAACATAATATTGAAAGTTACGCCATTTACTATGTTCTTGTTTACCATTTTGTACACATATACTTAAAATATGTAATCCCTTTTCTGTAGGCACATTAAAATCAAAGTCAAATGTATTTCTGCCACTAGGAATTTCAAATGTTGTACTAATACTTTGACCTCCATTTAATTGATCATCCCAATAATAAAAGATATATGAAACCTCATTTATATCTGATATATTAGCAGTTATCTTTCTTCCTCCTAATACTTCACCTGAACTTGGTAAAATGTTAATATTTGTTGTTGTGCTTACTTCTACAGCATAAATTGATGTAACAGACGCAAAACACATAAGTACAAAAAGCAAACAAATAATTCTAAACATTTTTTTTGATTTAAGTATTTTATCCATAATTAATAGACCTCCTAATTACTTATAATTAATATTGTTCTTTTGTTTAATTTTATTGTATTTAGTACACTTATAATTAATTTCTACAAAGTGCACTTAATATATTATGTAAACATTTTAATAAATATATTATACTATCACTTATGCATAATGTCAAGTGTTTTCTTTGTTTTTTTCTGTTAAATGTCTATTTTATGTTAACATGCTTCGTTTTTTTAAAATTACATAATATTTTTTATGCAATTTAATATAAAAAGAATGCCTTCAAATATATGAAGACATTCTAATGTAATTAAATAACAAATTATGGTTTACTCGGATCAACTGGTCCTGGTTTACTTGGATTAACTGGTCCTGGTTTACTTGGATTAACTGGTCCTGGTTTACTTGGATCAACTGGTCCTGGTTTACTTGGATCAACTGGTCCTGGTTTACTTGGATCAACTGGTCCTGGTTTACTTGGATCAACTGGT
>JAVVTJ010000001.1:0-78942 GCA_036653755.1 Clostridia bacterium | reverse complement strand
CATCTGGTTTTTCTGGTTTTCCTGGTTTTCCTGGATCAACTGGTCCTGGTTTACTCGGATCAACTGGTTTTACTATATCATCTGGTTTACCTGGTTTTCCTGGATCAATCGGAGCTGGTTTCGGCGTCGGTGTCGGTGTCGGTGTCGGCGTTGGCGTCGGTGTCGGCGTTGGCGTCGGCGTTGGCGTCGGCGTTGGCGTCGGCGTTGGCGTCGGCGTTGGCGTCGGTGTCGGCGTAGGTGTCGACGTAGGTGTCGACGTTGATTCATTAGACATTGAAAGTATTCTTACCTTTCTATAAGTAATAGTTTTATTACCTGATGTATCAATTGCTGTATATACTTCTTTATAATCTCCTACTATATCAAAATTTATACCAGTTTTATCTATTAATACTTTCACATTTTTAGTATAATTATCTGTTACTATATATCCTTGTTCAGTAAAAGTATTATTGATATACAATTGATATGGATCTTCACCTAATAAAGTAATCACTGGTGCTATACTATCTTTTACAATTACTAACCGTTTAAATTTTTTTACTTTTTTATCTGCAAAAATAATTTTATAATTTACATAAAATTTTCCAACAGTATTTGTATTTAATTTACTAAAATAAATTTTTACAGTTGCACCTGTTTTTGAAATATCTACAAGCCTTTTTTTACTGTCATAAAACTTAATACTTTTTTCTTTATATTTTGTTCCAACTTCAAGATATTGAGTGCTATTACCATTTAATTTAGCAGTATAACACTTCTTAGATTTAGTATTAGAATTGATTGGTTTAAAAGTTATTTTTGATTTTTCTAAAATTACACAATAGTTATTATTTATATAATTACTATCATTAAAAGTAAGTATATAAGTTTTACTTTTATCTACATTATAAATTTGTACATATTCCTTATTTTTTTCTGCAAAACTCGTATCTAAATTTAAATATTGTAACTTTGAATCTGCTAACTTAAATGTATCCTCACTAACTGGATTTTTGTTTTCAACAATTACTAATCGTTGTAATTCTTTCACTTTCTTATTGGGAAAAATAACTTTATAACTTATATAATATTTACCAATAATATCAGTGTTTAATTTTCCAAAATCAATAATTATTGTTGCACCAGTTTTTGAAATATCTACAGCTTCTTTTTTGTTATCATAAAAAATAATGCCCTTTTCAATATAATTTGTTCCAATTTCAAAATATTGCGTATTATCTCCATTTAAATTAGCCGTATAATTTATCTTCGGATTATCAATAGATTTAATAGGTTTTAAAACTATTTTTGTTTTGCTTGCAACAATACAATAGCTATTGCTTATTTTTTCATTATCATCAAAAGTAATACCATATGTTTTTACATTACCTTTATCTATAATTTCTATATTATTTCTGATAAAGTTTGTATCAACATGTTGCGAATTTGAAGCCATTAATCTAGTCATGCACATTTTTGCTGTCATATTTTCATTATTGAAAATTAACAGATTACTCCGCACATATTTTGAAAATAACGTAAAGATAACCACTAGTCCTATCATACCAATAGACCATAAATGTTTCTTGCTTAGTTTTTTAATTAACATAGCTAAGCCCTCCTTTTTCATAATTATTCTAATTACATTTTTTTGTTATGTAAACATTATACACTATATTATAGTATTTGTCAAGTTTTTTAAATAAAGTAATCACATGATATTACAAATACTATCATGTGATTACTTTATTTAAATTGGTGCCGAAAGTGGGACTTGAACCCACACAAGTGTTACCTCATCAGATTTTGAGTCTGACGTGTCTGCCAATTCCACCATTTCGGCATAAATAAAAAATATGATATTATGATATCACATCTTTTAAAATAAATCAATAGCTATCCTTTATTTTCTAATGTCATTTCATTTTTTTCTTTTTTTAAATCATCGGCTATCTTGTTTTCCAATACAACTTTTTTCTTTGATGTATATTCTAATTCTTTCATATAATCATTTTTATCTCTTTTTTTTTCTTCTATTTGTATTACATCTTTTTCAAAAGATATTATTCTATCTTTTATATTTTCAAAAATAAGTTCTTCTTTGGCATCTTTAATATATCTAGAATCAATCTGAAATGCATACTCTAAACAACTCATTGACTTTTCATACTCTCTAGTAGCAGCATATACAGTTGCTAATTTATAATATGCTCTACCTCCATAAACTGTAGAAGAGCGAGCTAATTTGAAAAATTCAATTGCCCTTACATAATCCCCTTTTAAATAATTAATACATCCTATATTATAGTATGCACTATATAATTTAGATTTTAAATTTGCTGCCTTTTCAAAGCTTTTTTCAGCATTATCATAATCACCTATTTCAAGTTCAATCATTGCTATATTATAATATATTTCAAATGACTGTGGATGATACTCTAGTGCATTTTTATATACTTTTAAAGCTTCTTCATATCTTGCTTGTGAAGTATATGTAATTCCTAAACTTTCTGCTGCTTCATAAAAATCAGGTTTTATTCTCAAAGCATTATTAAACATTATTATTGCCGTATCTTTTTTATTTGTTTCATCTAAAATACAACCTAATTCATAATATGATAAGTAATTTCTTTTATCTAGTTCAACTGCTAAGGCAAACGAATCTCTAGAATTTACAAAATCATCTAAATGCTTATAACAAACTCCCAATAAATAATAGTAATCTGCTTTTCTTCCTATTTGATCTATTAACTTAAATAATATTTTTTTTGCCTTTTCATATTCTTCTACATACATATTAAGTTTCATTTTGTAATATAATATTTTTCTACTTAATATAATATCATTATATTGTAGCATAACAAAAATACATGGAAGTCCAAACATAAGTATAAATAACAAATTTTGAATCATTATTGGTATATAAACATTATTAACTACAAAAGCTAAATATGAGCCAAAAGCAAAAGATGATATAGCTATTATAACTATATTTTCTGGTGCATATCTTTTTATAAATTTATGTGCTAAAAGAAAATTTAATACATACATTGCTACTATTGTTACTACTTTTTCTATAACCATTATCTTTCCTCCAAATTACACCTATTATATACTACTTTTGCTATATTTTCAAGTTTTTTATGTAAATTAATCTTTTTTATATATAAAAAGATTATAAATTTTGTTAATATTTTCAAATAATTTGACTAATTGTATTTTTTTTTGTATAATAATAGATAAATAAATTAAGGATGTGGTAACTTGTTAAATAATATAAATTTTAATATAAAATCTAGAGATATTGATATGAATAGTATTAAAAAAATTCATATGATTGGTATTGGAGGAGTTAGCATGAGTGCTATTGCTTTGGTATTACATGATGCTGGTTATACTGTAACTGGTTCTGATAAAAATGATTCAGATATGATTAGAATATTACGTGAAAAAGGAATTGAAGTATTTATTGGTTCTAACGCAGAACTTGTTAAAAATGTTGATACCGTTGTATATACCTCAGCTATAAATCAACATGATGTTGAATTTGTAAGAGCTAAATCTTTAAATATACCTGCTTACGAAAGAGCAGTCTTTTTAGGAATGTTACTTAAAGCATATGATAATGTAATATGTATTTCAGGAACTCATGGTAAAACAACAACAACTTCAATGACTTCTGCTATATTTATAGATGCTGGATTAGATCCAAATGTACAAGTAGGTGGTAAATTTAAAAAATTAAATGATTTAAACTATTTAATTGGCAATTCAGATTACTTTATACTTGAATCTTGCGAGTATGTTGATAGCTTTTTAAACTTTCCTCATCAAACAGCTACAATACTAAATATAGATGAAGATCATTTAGATTATTTTTCAGGTATTGAAGATATAAAAAAATCCTTTAAAAAATTTATATTGATGTTACCTGTAAATGGTATTTTAATTATAAACAAAGATGATTCAAATTGTATAGATATACTTACTGATATATCTGATAAGTTAGATAATAAAAATATAAAATTATATACATTTTCACTTAGTGATCCTACTGCCACAATATATGCAAAAAATATATATTGTAATATAAAAGGATTTTACTCTTTTGATGTTACAAATCCTCAAAATAAAGAAGTTTTCGAATTTTACTTAACAGTTCCTGGTATACATAATGTTTATGATGCATTAGCTGCTATAACTACTGCTTATGCCCATAATATAGATTTTACAATAATGCAAAAAAGCTTAAATGAATTTTGTGGTGCTAAAAGAAGATTTGAACTTAAAAAAGATTTAGGAAACAATATATTGATTTATGACGACTATGCCCATCATCCTACTGAAATAAAAGCAACACTTGCCGCTGCTAAACAGAAAAATGAATCTAGAGTTATATCTATATTTCAGCCACACACATATAGCAGAACAAAAGAATTATTAGATGATTTTGCAAGTTCTTTTTTTAACAGTGACTTATGCATTGTAACTGATATATATGCAGCAAGAGAAATAGATGATGGAACTGTTTCAGCTAAAATTTTAGTAGAATTAATTAAAAAAAATAGAGTAAATGCTTTGTACATATCAGATTTTGGTGATATAGTAAAATATTTAAAATCTACATTAAAACCAAATGATATAGTACTTACCATAGGTGCTGGTGATATAACAAAATTAAGTGACATGATTACTTTATAAAAAATGATACTTTATGTGTCACCTTTTTTACTTAAAACATATTTGTAAGTACTATAAAAAGTCTATTTTTACTATCATATTGTATATTTTTTAATTAAACTATACTTTTTTTACCTAATACTATATTTATATTAAATATTTTAATAATATATTTTTAGGAATTTTAATTGCATAAATAGCTTGACATACAAATATATTTAATATATAATAATGTAAATAAAAGGAGTGTTTATATTGAAATTAGGAATTGTAGGACTTCCAAATGTAGGAAAAAGTACGTTATTTAATAGTTTGACAAAAGCAGGAGCAGAAAGTGCAAATTATCCATTTTGTACAATAGAACCAAATGTAGGTATAGTAACAGTGCCAGATACGAGAATTGATGTTTTATCTAAAATGTATGAAACTAATAAAACTACTTATGCAACTATTGAATTTGTTGATATTGCAGGACTTGTTAAAGGTGCATCTAATGGAGAAGGTTTAGGAAATAAATTCTTATCACATATACGTGAAACAGATGCAATTGTTCATATTGTAAGATGTTTTGAAGATGAAAAGATAATACATGTAGAAGGTAGAATTGATCCATTAGATGATATTGAAACTATATCATTAGAACTTGTTTTAAGTGATACAGAAACAGTAAATACAAGAATACAAAAATTAAGTAAAATGGTTAAAGTTGGAGATAAAAATTCTTTAATAGAATTAGAAATATTAACTAAAATATCTGAAACATTACAAAACTTAAAACCTATTAGAAGCTTAAACTTTACAGCAGAAGAAAAAGCATTAATAAAAGATCTATATTTACTTACAGATAAACCAGTTATTTATGTAGCAAATGTTTCCGAATCACAACTTTCTACTATTGATAATGATAAATATGTAAATATTGTTAAAGACTTTGCTAAGCAAGAAAATTCACAAGTTATTTCACTTTGTGCTAAATTTGAAGAAGATTTATCAGAATTGGATAATGAAGATAAATTATTACTTATGAATGAATATGCAATAAAAGAATCTGGTTTAGATAAATTAGTAAAAGCTAGCTATTCTATACTTGGACTTATCTCTTTTTTAACATCTGGTAAAGATGAAGTTAGAGCATGGACTATAACAAAAGGAACAAAAGCACCACAAGCTGCTGGTAAAATTCATACTGATTTTGAAAGAGGATTTATAAAAGCTGAAATAGTGTCATTTGATGATTTAATAAAAAATGAAACTATGCTTCGTGCAAAAGAAAAAGGACTAGTAAGATTAGAAGGAAAAGACTATATTATGCAAGATGGTGACATAACTTTATTTAGATTTAATGTGTAATAATATAATAAAAAAAGTGTAAAACTTAAAATATCACTTTTTTTATTTTTTTTGTTAAAAAGACTTGACATTTTAGACAAAATTAGTTATAATATTATTGTTCCACAGTTATGTGGGCCTTTAGCTCAGTTGGTTAGAGCAACCGGCTCATAACCGGTCGGTCCGGAGTTCGAGTCTCTGAAGGCCCACCATTTTTATATCTGGGAAGATGTCCGAGTGGCTAAAGGAGGCAGACTGTAAATCTGTTAGCTTACGCTTACGATGGTTCGAATCCATCTCTTCCCACCATATGAAAATAAAAAAATATCAAGTACTTTATAAAATAAGTGCTTGATATTTTTTTATTTTATATTTGCTAGTTTTAGATTAAAATTACGACGAAAATTTACTAACATTATCTTATTTAAAATGTACATATCATCTATTTTTTGTTAAAAATTAAGTATAATTTGTATCAAAAAAAAAATAAATTCATAAAATATTACAGGTGTTACTATGTTCAATGAATTATTTGAAAGTGAAATTTTAACAGAATTAAATAACAATATATTGATAACAGATAAAACTATACAATATACACAATTTGCTATATTTGCCTCTTTACTTTCATATTTTGTTATTAAGCAAGAAAGAAAAGAATTAGTAAATCAAATAAATAATCTAGATAAAGTTCCTTTAAAAGATTATTTTAAAATTGATTTTATTGTTGGAATTATAGTAATTATATGTGCTTTTTATTATTTTAAAGTATCAATTACTGAGTTAAAAGAAACAACAACTGATGATAATATTAACTTATGTTCTAATAAAATGAACTATTTAACAACATTTATAGTCTTAATAGCAGCTATAATAGATTTCTATAATATACTTTTTTTAAAAAATAATGAAAATACATAAAAATAGTTTATACTTATTTAGTATAAACTATTTTTATTTTATTTAAATTTTACAATTATTTTATCATTATCTATTTCTGAATTTAAGTTATTTTCTATTTGCCATTTATTCATTTGTAAATTAAATTCATATGCTAATTCTTTACTATATTCAAAATATGGTATTACTTCTTTTTTATCAGAAATGTATGTTGGAGTCATTTCTATACTATCTATTCTATTTTCTTTATTAATATTTATATCAAATATATATGAAGTTTTAGCAAGTTCACTAGTAGAATCTGTCATAATATATCCTGTTGAATATATTATAGGTGTATCTTTATATGTAATAATTGGATATATACCTAATGCATGACTTCCTATAATTAAATTTGCACCATTATCAATTGCTAAATACGCTATTTCTTTCATTTCAGAAGTAACTCCAAATATATTTTCTCTTCCCCAATGAATATCTACAATTACAAAATCTGCATTTTGTCTAGCTTTTGTAATATCTTCTTTCATTTTTTTAGCAGAATATACATTTATACCATAATCAGTATAATTTCTTTTTATTCCAATAAATACATTATTTGAAGAAATTATAGCAATTTTTTTACCATTTTTTTCTAAATATAATATAGAATCATCTAAACCAGAAATATAAGTATTATTATCTTTTAGTAAATTCAAAGTATTTTTAAATATATCTTTTGGAAAATCTAACATATGATCTGATGCAATGCTTACTGCATCTATACCAAGACCATTAATAGCATTAATAACTTCTTTTGTAACTAAATATTTACTTTTAGTATTTTCTATTTTTTCTAAATTTGTTATATTAGTTGAAAAATTACAATATGTAAAATCTGAATCTCTAGTCAAAGTAAATATTTTTTTAAATGCACTATTATATAGATAACTTGTATTTTTAGTAACAGCTCCACCCATCATCATTTCTCCTAATATAGTTAATTTAATATTATTAGTAACTTGTGAATTTGGTTTTACAGATGTATTTTCTTCAATTGGATTACTTAATTCTGGATTTATTTCTTCTTTTTTAGGAATATTTGTAGCAGTATCAATACTTTCATTATTATATATATCAATATTTGCATCTATTTTAGTTTTATCTGTATTTATATTAAAAGCAATAACAATACCTATAAATAAAAAAGTAACAACAGATAATATAGAAATAACTATTTTTTTATTTATTTTATCTGTCCTAAAATTAAATCTTTTTCTAATGAGATTAATTTTAATTCTTGAATTTTTCCCCATAAGTTTTTATCCCCCTTAACTTTTACTTTAATATAATTTGATGTATATCCATATAAATATCCATCTTTATATTCTTCAAATAAAACTTTTATATTTTGACCTAAATATTTATTTAAAACTTCTATTTTTAATTTATTACCTAATTCTATTAATTCTTCACTTCTTTTTAATGCTACATTACCATCAACACTACTATCTAAATTATATGCTCTTGTATGGCTTCTTTTAGAAAATTTAAATACATGTATATCACTAAATCTTATTTTTTTTACACCTTCTAATGTTTCTAAAAATTCTTCATCAGTTTCATCAATATATCCTACTATAATATCACAAGTAAAGGTTACATCTTCAAATTTATCTCTTATTTTTTGTGTAATATCAAATAAATATTCTCTTGTATATTTTCTATTCATTCGCTTTAAAACAGAATTACTTAAACTTTGAACAGATAAATGAAAATGATTACATAATTTTTTTACTTTACTTAATCTTTCAATATTATTATCAGTAAGCCATCTAGGCTCAATAGAACCGAAGTCTAATACGTTTTAATTCAGATATTTTATCTAACTGTTCTATTACATCAATAAGAGAAATATCATCTTTTAAATCTAAACCATAAGATGCAATTTCTATTCCAACTAAAATAATTTCACAACTACCATTTTTAGCTACATTTTTTACTTCACAAACTATATCTTCTAAACTTCTACTTCTAACTCTACCTCGTGTATATGGTATTATACAATACGAACAAAAATTATTACAACCATCTTCTATTTTAATACTCTCTCTAACTGTAATACTTTTTTCTAATTTATCTTTTTGAACATATCTTTTAACTTTTGAAATATCTTCAACTTTAAACATTTTATTATTTAAAACATCTTTATTTTGAATATAATTATTCAAATATTCTACAATATTTTTTTTCTCTTCATTTCCTAATATTATATCTGCATTATTTATTAACTTATTTGTATTTTCAAAATTAATTTCTTCTGCATAACAACCCACTAAAATTATAACAGCTTTATCATTTAATTTTCTTGCTCTACTTAAAATTTGTCTTGTTTTTCTTGTTGATAAATTTGTAACACTACATGAATTAATAACAAAAACATCCGGTTTATTTTCAAAATCAATAACTGTATATTTATTATCTTCAAATTGTTTTATCATTAAATTTGTTTCATATTGGTTTACTTTACATCCTAATGTATAAAAAGCTACTGTTTTCACATTCTCCTCCTATTTTAATATGTTATCTATTTCTTTGCAATTATTTACTCTTGTCAAATTAGTATTTATATTATTTTAAGAATATTTCTTTATATTAATAACTAAATTACCTGTTTTTGTAGTTTTACTTATTCCTATATATTTAAATTTACCACATTTTTTAAAAGCTATAATATCATTTTCTTTAATTAAATATGTTTTATTATTTATAATTTTAGAATTAATAACTAACTCATTTTTTAATATTTTTTTATCTATTTCATTTCTACTTAAATTATATAAATGTGATAAAACTATATCAATTCTTTTTGAAGATACTATTATATTTATATCTTCAAAATTATATGAAATATCAATATTATTTATATCAATAGTTTCAATTTCTACTTTTATATTTCCTACTTTATTAAAATTTAATAATACATACTCTAAAATACTTTTCATTAAAAATATATATGCGATATTTTCTTTTACAATTATATCACCTATCATATCTTCTGCTATGCCAATATTATAAATTGCTCCCATATAATCTTTATGTAATAATTTAATTTGAGAATTATTTTTAACTTTAATACAAGATATATTTTCAAAATTACATTGTTTTATATATTCAGGAATTATAGCAATTGACCTTTTTTCTAATATATCATTTAAAGAAAAATACGTATAATTTATATTAAATTGATTAATTAAATTTGTTGCTATATTAAATTCATTTAAATTTAAAAAATTAGTATAAATAATATTATTCGTTATTTCAAATTTATTTATTTTATCTAATATGTTACTTACAAATATTCTCTCTTCTTTTACTTTATATTTATCTAATATTTCTTGTCTATTTTTCATTTAAAGCATCCTTAACTATATCTATTAACTCATCTATACTATCAGATGTATTTATTTTTTCTCTATATTTACTACCTTCTGTAATTCCTTTTAAATACCATGCTAAATGTTTTCTAAGTTTTAACTTACTTAATTTTTCTCCATCATATTTACAAGCTAAATCTATATGTTTTAAAATAACAGAAAGTTTTTCTTTATTAGTTGGAATATATGTTTTTCCTTCTAAAATACTCTTAAAAATCCAAGGATTACCTTGAGATGCTCTTGCTATCATTATACCATCACAACCAGTATATTCAAACATATGTATAGCACTTTCAATGTCTGTTATATCTCCATTACCAATAACAGGTATTGAAACACTTTCTTTAACTTCTTTTATAATATCTAAATCACAAACACCTGAATAATATTGATTCCTTGTCCTACCATGAATTGTAATCATACTAACTCCTGCTTCTTCTGCAATACGAGCTACTTTTACAGCAGTTATTATATCATCATCAATACCTGTTCTAGTTTTTACTGTAATTGGTTTTTTTGATACTTTAACAGCTTCTGTAAGTATATTTTTAACATTATCTAAATTAAGTAATAATCCTGCTCCATCACCATTTTTAACTAATTTAGGTGCAGGACATCCCATATTAATATCTATAATATCTATATTATCATAATCATTTAATTTAATTATCATATTTTTAATTGTGTTTACATCACTACCAAATATTTGAACTATTGATGGTTTTTCTATATCTAATATAGAAAGGAGCTTTTTTGTTTTATCACTACCAAATTCCATAGCTTTACTACTAGCCATTTCAGTAAATGTTAAACCAGGGGAGTACTTACGTACTATTTCTCTGAATGCTAAATCTGTAACACCAGCCATAGGAGCTAAAAATACATTATTTTTAACTTCTACATTACCTATTTTAATTTTATGTATATATTGTTGCATTCTATTAATTATCATAAATTATTTTTCCTTTATATTTAAAACCTTTTAAATAATATATATTGTTTGTATTTTCACTAACAACATATACATCTTTATTAAATACACTGCCCTTTCCAGCTCGTATAGTATCGTTTTTAAGAAGTGAAATATCTATAACATATAGTTTATTGTTTTCATCAGAATTATTGTTTATAGCGTTTACAAAACTTCCTTCTAGTGATGTAGCTGAAACAATTTCTTTGGTTATAGGTAAAACACCATTTTCTAAATAATACTGATTAACATTATCTTTAACTCTTCCAATTGATCCTTTATATTCTTCAAAATTTGCTGAATTAATACTATCTACACCTATAACAGTAGCTGATGATATTATAACTAACATAACTGTAAGAGCTGTAAGAAGTACTATTAAAGTTACACCTTGTTTATTTTTCATATCTTTATCCTCCAAATTATATATATTATTATACATTGAATTATGTAATTATTCAAGTAGATAAGATAAATATATATTTTTAATTGACAAAGTTGTTTAAGTTATATATAATATACAAAAGGAAGTGACAACATGATAAACTTTCCAAAGTTAAATACAAACTTAAATGAAATAAATAATATTCAAAAAATGTTAGAAAATGATGAAATAATAGATGGATGTTTAATTGAAAATATACAAATAATTAAAATAAATATTGATAATATAGAAATAACAGGATGTAAATTAAGAAATGTGAAATTTATATCTTGTATATTTGAAAAAGCATATTTTTCAAATTGTATTTTTGAAAATTGTGATTTATCTAATATAAATTTAAACAGTGCTACTTTTAAAAATGTAATGTTTTTAGAATGTAAATTAGCTGGAAGTAACTTATCTAGAAGTTATTTTGATAATGTAATAATTGATAGCTCTAATTTTAAAAATATATATTTTGATAATTCAAAAATTACAAATAGTGAGTTTTTAAATACAAATTTTAAAGATAGTAATATAACAGAAAATAACTTTAAAAATATACAATTTGAAAAATGTAATTTTGAATATGTAAATTTTTCAAAAACTAAATTAAATAGTATTGATTTATCTAGTAATAATATAAACGGAATAACTGTATATACTGAAGATTTAAAAGGATCTATTATGACTGAGTTACAAGCTTTAGAATTTATAAAAATACTTGGAATAATAATTAAATAACTTAAATTTTAAGTTATTTAATTATTTTACATTTAATTTAAAAGTTTGCTCTACATTACCTCTATTTTTAAATATTACATTTAATTTACAAATATAATTATTAGGCTCTATTTTTTCTTTTAAAATTATATTATTATCTTCTATTTTTGATTTATATGTCATAAATAATTTATCATTTAAATATAACTCAATATGAGCAGACTGTATTTTATATTTATTACTAGAATATTTTCTACTATTTAAAGTAAATTTAAGAATATCTAAATTATTTATATTTATAACATTAATATCATTTATATTTATATTATCTACTTTTATTATTTCTTCTAATCCTTCTTCTATTTTACCTTCATTCCAGTTATAGCTAGAAAGATTAGTATTTGATACATAAATATCATTTACTAATATATTCATATTTTCTACAACTTTTATTTTATGTTCTTTTTTATATTCATTACTATTTATATAGAATAAATATATAACACATAATATTATAATTAATATTGATATTAATATAAATTTAACTAATTTTTTTTTCATCTTTTCTCCTCAAAATAAAAAACTTTTATTTTTTCTAGCAGATATATTAAGTACAATTGCTATAGCAATCAAATTTGTCATCAAACTGCTACCACCATAACTTACAAATGGAAGCGGTACACCAGTAATAGGTAATAATCCAATTGTCATACCAATATTTTGTACAAAATGAAAAAATATCATTCCTGTTATTCCTATTACTATATATCTAGCAAAATTATCATTTGCCTCAGATGCTACTTTAATTAATCTTATAATAAGTATAACATATAATAAAACTATTAAAACTGACATTACAAATCCTAATTCTTCAGATAATACTGAAAATATAAAATCAGAAGATTTAATTGGTAAATATCCAAATTGTGTTTGTGTTCCTTTAAGTAGTCCTGTTCCAAATATCATACCAGAACCTACTGCAATTTTAGATTGTATTGCGTTATATCCACTACCTAATGGATCAAGTTCTGGATTTAAAAATACAAGTATTCGATCTTGTTGCACTGGATTTAATATAAAAAAATAAACTAATGGTGCTAATATAAGTATAGTAGCAATTATACCAAATATATATCTATATTTTAAACCACTTGAAAATAATATAAAAAATGTTATTACTAAAAATACCGCAGCTGTTCCAAAATCTGGTTGTAATAATATTAAAACAAAAGGTAAAATAAACATAATTGATACTAATGATATTTTAATTATCTTTTGTTTTTTAGTTAATATATCTCCTGCAAATAAACTCAATACTTTTGATATACATAGTATATATCCAATTTTCATAAGTTCTGATGGTTGATATAAAAAAGGTCCTAAATTAAACCAACTATTAGCTCCCATAAGTGATGATGTAAACAAAACTGCAATCAGTGCAATTAAACTAAAAAAATATATTACATATCCAAATATATCAAATGTATTATAATCTACTGCCCATATTATAATCATAGCAATAATCATTACACTAAACCATATCAATTGTTTAATATATTCATCTTTATTAATTGTTGTATTATAACCTGCACTATATATACCAATTACTCCAATTGCAAACAAAATTAATACAACTGCAAGTATTACATAATCTGTGTTTTTTAATAGTGTTTTAAACATTGTGGATCCTCCTTATTATAAAAAAATGAAATATATCAAAGTATATTTCATTTTTTATTAACTTTATTTAAAAAATGCTATGTATGCTTTATATGTCATATATATATCTGAAATAGATGCTACTTCAAAAGGAGAATGCATTGAAAGTATTGGTGTACCACAATCTATTACATCTACACCTTTATTTGCTAAAATATATGCAATTGTACCTCCGCCACCTTTTTCAATTTTACCTAATGTTCCCATTTGAAACATAACATTGTTTTTATCAAATATATTCATAACTTCTGATACATATTTTGCATTTGCATCACTAGAATTATATTTCCCACCACTACCTGTATATTTTTCAAGTGATACACCACATCCTAAAATATTTGCATTTTGAATATCTGAAACTTCCTCATAACAAGGATCTACACATGTTGAAACATCAGCAGATAACATTTTTGAATTATAATATATATTAAATAAATCTTCATTTTCATTTTTTAGTTTTAATAATTTATTAATAAACATATCAAATATATTTGAATTCATCGATGTATTACCTATACTACCTATTTCTTCTTTATCTACAATCATTGCTACAGAAGTTTTATTTAATTTTGTAGCAGATAAATCTATTAAAGCTTTAATAGTAGCATACGCACATACTCTATCATCTTGGCCATAACCACCAATCATACTAGAATCTAAACCAATATATTTAGGTTTAAATGATGGAACAAATTCAATTTCACTTCTTGCAAAATCTATTTCAGTTATACCATATTTACTTTTTAATAATTTTAATATATTTTCTTTAACATTATTTGTTTCTTTATCTTTATCTCCTGACTTAAAACTACCAAAAAGAATTGACATTTTTTCTGGATCAATAAATTCATTTGCATTTAATTTCATTTGATTTTTTGCTAAATGTGGCAATAAATCTGATATTGTAAAACAAGGGTCAGTTTCTTCTTCTCCAATTACAATATCTAACTTTTTGCCTTCTGATGTATATATAATACCATACATACTAAGAGGAATTGCAAGCCATTGATATTTTTTAATTCCACCATAATATTGAGTCTTTAAAAGTCCTGCACCTTTATTTTCATAAAGTGGCATTGGTTTTAAGTCAAGTCTTGGACTATCAATATGTGCTCCAATTATATTTAATCCATTACTAATATCTTCCATACCAATAACAGCAGCATATAACGATTTTTCTTTATTTATAAAATATACTTTATCTCCTACCTTTAAAGTTTTTAAAGTATTAATATCAATAAATCCTGCCTCTTTAAGTAAATTAATTGTAAACTCTACAGATTTATATTCAGTCTTAGCTTTTCCTAAAAAATTTACATATCCTTTAATAAAATTATTCATTTTAGATATTTCTTCATTAGATAAACTTTCATAAACATTCTTTTTTTCATATTTTAAACTCATATTACCAATCCTCCATATTTTAAACTAAATATATTTCTTTTTGCATATTAGATACTGGAACAGCACCAAATTTTGTAACTAAAACCATTTCTTCAATAGAACCACCATTTGCTATTGCAATTCTAGGTTCTATTGTATATACACCATTTTTAATTAATCCAAGATTTGCTCTTTTATTAATTCTTGATGATAAAATAGCTCCAATATCATGTACTTTAAGTCCTACTGGATGACCTGTTGCATGATTATAATTTGGATATCCTTCTTTTAATATTTCACTTCTTACTATTTCATCTATTTGATAACCTTTAACATCTGGCTTCATATAATCTAATACATTTTCAATTGATTTAATTAAAGTATCAAATACTTTCTTTACTTCTTTTGGAGCACATATTTCATCTTTTTTCAAAACATATCCCATTCTTTGCATATCAGAATATATTTTTTCTTTATCAGAAAATGTAGCACATATACCAAAATCAAAATAAATTGTATCACCTTTTTTTAAACATTTTGTACTAGGAAGCGTATGTCCTCCTTTTGCCAAATTTATTCCAGTTAATACAAAAGGACAATTATTCCATGCCAATGAAAATGATATAATATTTTTACCTAAATATTTCATTGTCATATTTTTAGTGATTTCAACTATATGATTTGCAATTTCTATCTCTGTCATACCTATTTTTATAGTTTTAAATGTAGTTTCTAATATTTCATTAGTAATTGAAGCAACAAATTTAATTCTTTCAATTTGTTTTTCTGTTTTTTCACCAAGTAATTCATATATAACATTTTCTGCACTTTTAAATGATATTTTCTTCTTATATTTTATATATGGTTTTTTTAGCATTGATGTATATTCAATAAATTCTCCATGCCCTAATATATCAATATCAGGATCTGACATAGTAGAATAAGAAAGTGCAATTTTAGGTAAAAATCCCATGTATGAAATAATATCTTCAACTTTATCAGACATACTCTTAATATCTGTATAATATATAACATTTATATTATTTAATTTTAAATACTCAGAATTTACATTATCTTTATCTAAATCATGAATTAATAAATATGTATTATTTAAAGTTATAAAACACATAGATAAAGTATATATATCTTTAGAAATATATTTATAAAAAATATTATCTTTATTATTTTTATTTATTATTACCCAACATTTTAAATTATTTTTTTTTAAAAGTTTTTGTATTTTTAGAATATCATTAATCATATATACTTCCTTTTTTATCTATTTTCGTTATATATTTCTTCAGTTTGTTTTGCTATTTCAAGTTCTTCATCAGTAGGTATAACATATATAGGTATTTTAGATTTATTAGATGAAATTAAAGTTTCTTTTCCTGAACCTTCTTTATTAAGGATTTCATCAAACTCTATACCTAAATTTTCCATATTAGATAATATAAGTTTTCTTTCCATAGCATCATTTTCACCAACACCAGCAGTAAACACTATTGCATCAACTCTATTTAATTCTGCCATATATGATCCAACATATTTTTTTGTTCTATTTGATTGTATAATTCTAGTAAGTTTAGCTTGCTCATTACCATCTATTGCAGCTTTTTCTAATTCTCTTTGATCACCTATACCACAAAGTCCTAATCTTCCTGATTCTTTATTTAATATTGTATTTACTTCATCAGCTGTTAAATTTTCATTTTTCATTAAAGTTGTAACCACAGTAGCATCAATATCACCACTTCTAGTCTCCATTACTAATCCTTCAAGTGGAGTAAATCCCATAGAAGTATCATATGATTTACCATCTTTTATAGCACAAACACTAGCGCCACCACCTAAATGACACACTATAGCATTTATTTCGTTTTTAGGTTTATTTAGTATTTTAGTTAATCTATCTACAATGTACATATATGAAGTTCCATGAAATCCATATTTTCTTATGCTATATTTTTTATAATATTCATATTTAATTGCATATAAATAATTGTAATCTGGTATTGTTTGATGAAAAGCAGTATCAAATACAACAACATTTATCATATCTTTTTGTATCTTCTGTATAGTTCTAATACCTATAATAGCTCCTGGATTATGTAATGGAGCAAGTGCTGATAATTTATCTATTTCTTTTATAACATTTTCATCAACAAGTGTAGCTTTATTAAATATTTCACCACCATGAGCAACTCTATGACCTACCGCAGATATTTCATTAAATGAACCAATAACACCTTTTTCTTTATCTGTAAGATGTTTTATTAAAATATTCATTGCTTCTGTATGATCTTTCATTGGTTCAAGTTGTGTATATGATATGTTATCTCTTAAATTTTTATATATAATATTAGAACTATCTAAACCTATTTTATCACATCTACCTTTTGCAATCACATCTGTATTATCCATATTGTATAACTGAAATTTTATAGTGGAACTTCCACAATTTATAACTAAAATTTTCATAACTTCATCTCCCTATATTATTTTTAAAAACCTATTTATATTTATTAATTATATTTTTATTTAAATGTTGCTTGAACACATGTTACTGCAACAGATCCTATAATTTCTTCTACACTACATCCTCTAGACAAATCATTTACTGGTTTTGCAAGACCTTGTGTAAGTGGTCCTATTGCAACTGATTTAGCAAATCTTTGAACTAATTTATATCCTATATTTCCTGATTCTATATTTGGAAATATTAAAACATTTGCCTTACCCGCTACTGTAGAATTTGGTACTTTAAGCTTTGCTATTTCTGGAATTATAGCCGCATCTAATTGTAATTCACCATCTACATCAAAATCGACTTCTAATTTTTTTAAAATATTTAATGTATTTACTAGTTTATCAATATTTTCACCCTTAGCACTACCTTTAGTTGAATATGAAAGTAGCGCTACTTTAGGCTCTTTTTGTACTAAGTTTTTAAAACTTTTAGCAGATGCAATTGCAATATCAGCTAATTGTTCTTCTGTTGGATTTTCAATAATGCCACAATCAGAAAATATATATTTGCCATTAGAATCTAAATCACAATTTGGTACATCCATTAAAAAGAAACTAGATACACTTTTAACGCCACTTGCAGCTTTTATAATTTGAAGAGCTGGTCTTAAAGTATCGGCTGTAGAATGATTAGCACCGCATACTAAGCCATCACATTCTCCTATTTTAAGCATCATTATTCCAAAATATATATTATTATTTATAAGCTCAATTGCTTCAACCATTGAAAGTCCTTTATTTTTTCGGAGCTCGTATAATGCATTTATATAAAAATCTCTCTTTTGGCTTATAATCGGATTTTCAACTTTTATTTTTGTAAAATCTAAATCTATATTATTTGCTTTGCATAAAAATTCAATTTCCTCTAAGCTTCCAATTAATGTTATATTTGCAATATCTTCTCTACTTATTATATCAGCAGCTTTTAATATTCTTAAATCATTACTTTCAGGTAACACTATATTTTTTTTATCTAACTTTGCTCTATCAATTAATTCTTTTGTAATTCCATAAAACTCCATTATTTCCACCTCATTTATATATTATATACAAAATTTCTATAAAAGTCAAGAAAGTATTTAATATATTACTTAACAATTTTACCTATTTTATCTATATTTTTAAATATATTCATATATTTTATATCATTAAATCCTTCGATATATTTTTGATATATAAAATTTGTATTTTTAGCTGCTATACCAATACAAGCTATCTCACTTGATAACACATTTTGCAAATTTTGTATATTACTGCTTAAATTATTAACATCACTTGTTTTAACTTTATTAAATGCCTCATCTGTAACTTTATTTATATTTATATAATCTTTTAAATATGTTGTATCAGGATTATTATTTATATTTACAGTAGATAAAGTTAAATCATATTCTCCTAATTTTACTTTTTCTATTAACTCATTTTGTTTTATTTTTATTATATTTATTTTAATACCAATATTTTCTAACATAAGTTTTATATTATCGGCTATTAATACTTTATTTATATCATCTATATTTACTAAAAGATTAAGAGATAATATTTTATTTACACCATTAATTTTTTTAGTATAAATTCCACTAGATTTATTCCAAGACTCTGCAATTAAAGAATTTTCTGCTCCGTATATATCATATTTATATTTTATATCTGAATATATATATGGAATATCTATAACTTCTGTAAAAGAGCTACTTATCTTTTTACAAATTTCATTTCTATTCAACGAATATGCAAAAGCTTTCCTTACTTCTTTTAATTTAAATAGCTCAGAATTTTTATTACCAAATAAAAAGTATGTTTCACCATCTCTATACTTTTTTATATTATATTCATGCTTACCTATTAAACGAACATCTTCTTCACTTGATGTCATAAAAGCATCTATTTTATTAGTTCTAAAATCATTTACAATTTCATCACTATCAGTATAATTGTTTAATGTTATACTTTTTAAAATATTTTTATTCAAAGATTCATTTCTATTAAATTTTATTGTATTTTGTAAAGATGTAACAAAATATCTATTTGTATTATTTTGTTTTTCAATAGATTTATTTTTTTCTTCAATTTTAAAATCAAAAGCATAAACAATATATTCATTAGGAATAGTTAATGTAATTAATATATTATTTTCGTTAATTTTAATATTAGTAATATTACTTAAATATTTATAATATCTATTATTATTTGTAGATTTTAATTTTTCAAAAGTATATACAATATCTGAAATATAATCATTATCTTTAATCTCTATTTTATAATTTAACTCATCTATTTTTATAATATTTTTTGCAATATTATATTCTATACCATATTCATCTGTTATATTTATTAGTGTATTATACGAATATTTGTATAATTCATTTACCAAAACATTATTTTGAAAATCTAAATTATTTACACCAACTTTAAAATCATATTCTTTATCTATATTATTTATATTATCATTATTTCTAAATACACTAAGAAGTATATTATTATCTGAATTATCTACAATAATCTTAGATACAAAACCAATTATTACAATTAGGCATATGCAAGAAATTACTTTTATAAAATTAATAAAAAAACTAGTTTTTTTATTAGTCTTAGAAGAATACGTATATTTTTTATTTAAAGTTAAAGTATCTGATTTTTTATATTTATTTTTTTTTATATTTTTATCAGCTATTTTATCTTTTTTTATTTTATTATTTTTTGTTATTTTTTTATATTTTTTAGGATTCATAATATTAGGATTCATAATTAATCACCACCATATTTAAATTATACCCAAATAATGAATAATATAGCCATATTATATCATAATTTTAGTTAAAAAGATAGTTTTAGGGTTAGCTTTGTAAAAATATTTAACTATTGTTTTAAGTAAAATAATTATACTAAACATTTGTTTTAAAGTCAAGTTTTTTAAACAATAATTGATATACAAATTTCGACAAAATATAATTATAACTTTTTAATCACACAAAAAAACAAGTTTCTATACAAAAGTATAAAAACTTGTTATAAGTATTTCGTAAGCCGGGTTCTGTATTAAATAGTCATTTATCTCGAATATATATCACTATATATCTCTAGCCACCAAACGTTAAAGACGACGAGCATTGTCTTATTCTTTATTTTATGGTGTTGCTCCAAATGGGGTTTACACAAAAACAATATGTCACCATAAAGTTTAGTGAGCTCTTACCTCACTTTTTCACCCTTACTTTAAATAAATAAAGCGGTTATTTTCTGTTGCACTTTCCTTAGGATCACTCCCACTAGACGTTATCTAGCATCATATGCTCTATGGAGCCCGGACTTTCCTCACATATTACTATGCGCGACTATATGTAATACTTACTATTATATTATACCATGTATAACTTAATATGTAAAGTAAAAAAATATTTTTTATATTACTAATTTTTTCGTTTTTTGATTATTTTTAAAAATTCAGGGAAAACTATATCAAAAGGAGACCTAAAAATGAAAAATAAATCAGAATCAATAGTTGTAGTTATTTTTGTATTAATTTTAATTACTATATTAGTTATAACTTTTTATACTATATATTCTTCTAGTAATAGTTTATCTAGTAATAAAAGTAATATACAAAATACTGTTCCTAATATTCCAGAAAATAATACTACAAATAATGGCAATAATGCTACAAATAATGAAAAACCTATAATTAAAGAAAAAGAAACTGAAATAGCTATTTTTTCTTCAAATATTTATGACAAAGATGAAAATAGAGTATATAACATAGGTTTAGCAATTAAAAAAATAAATGAAAAAGTAGTAAAAAAAGGAGAAACTTTTTCATTTAATGAAACTGTAGGTCCTATGGGTGAAAAGCAAGGATATAAAGAAGCAACAGGCTTTGATACTAATGGAAAAGTTATTAAAGTATTTGGTGGTGGTATGTGCCAAATAAGTAGTACTATATATAATACTGCTTTAATTTCTAATTTAGAAATAATTGAAAGACATCCTCATAGCAAACGTGTATATTATGTGCCAAAAGATAAAGATGCAACTATATATTATAATACCTTAGATTTAAAGTTTAAAAATACAACTGAAAATGATATAAAAATAATAGCAACAAATGATAAATCAAATGTTACTATTAAATTTAATAAAATAACGTTTGAATAAAATCAAACGTTATTTTAAGTTTATTTAAGCAATTCTTTTTTAACTTGACTATTTAACATATTAATAAACTCATCAACTGTTATATCTTTAATATCTTCACCATTTCTATTTCTAATTGTAATAGTATTATTTTCTACTTCATTTTTACCTATTACAATCATATATGGAACTTTCTCAAGTTGTGCTTCACGTATTTTATATCCAATTTTATTATCTTCACTATCTAATTCTACTTTAAAATCTGCTTGTAATAGTTTATTTTTAACTTCTTCTGCATATTCTATTTCATTTTCAGAAATTGTTAATATTTTAGCTTGAATTGGTACAAGCCATAATGGAAATGTTCCTGCATATTTTTCAATAAGCATTGCAAGTGTTCTTTCATAACAACCAATTGAAGTTCTATGTATAACTACTGGATATTTTTTACTTCCATCTTTATCAATATATGTCATTTCAAATCTATGTGCTAATTGAAAATCTACTTGTACAGTTATTATAGTATCTTCTTTTCCATATACATTTTTAGCTTGAATATCTAATTTCGGACCATAAAAAGCTGCTTCTCCTATAGCCTCAACATAATTTATTTTTAAATCATCTAATATTGATTTAAGTACACTTTGTGAATATTCCCAATCTTCTTCATTTCCTAAGTATTTAGCTCTATCATTTGGATCCCATTTAGAAAATCTAAATGAAATATCTTCTTTAAGACCAAGTACATCCATAAAATAATTAATTAAATCAAGTACTCCTGCTATTTCTTTTTCTAATTGATCTAATCTTACAGCAAGATGTCCCTCAGATATTGTAAACTGACGAACTCTAATTAATCCATGCATTTCTCCTGAATCTTCATTTCTAAATAATGTAGAAGTTTCATTATATCTAAGTGGTAAATCTCTATAACTTCTTTGTCTATTTTTATATGCCATAAATTGAAATGGACATGTCATAGGACGAAGTGCAAATACTTCTTTATCTTTTGCTTCATCTCCAAGTATAAACATACCCTCTTTATAATGATCCCAATGACCTGATACTTTATATAAATCAGATTTTGCCATAAAAGGAGTTTTAGTAAGTAAATATCCACGTTTTCTTTCTTCATCTTCAACAAATCTTTGAAGTGTTTGTACTATTGTAGCTCCTTTTGGAAGTAATATTGGAAGTCCTTGACCTATCATATCTACTGTTGTAAAAAGCTCCATTTCTCTTCCTAATTTATTGTGATCTTTATCTTTTGCTTCTTCTTTTTTTAAGATTTCACTTTCTAACTCTTCTTTTTTTTCAAAACAAGTACCATAAATTCTTGTAAGCATTTTATTTTTTTCATTGCCTCTCCAATAAGCACCAGTTGCAGTAAATAATTTAAAATGACCAACAGATTTTAAATATAACATATGTGGTCCTGTGCACATATCAGTAAAATCTCCTTGTGCAAAGAAAGAAATTATTTCATCTTCTTTCATTTCTTCAATCATTTCTTTTTTGTATATTTCATCCATTTCAGTAACAAGCTTAATTGCCTCTTTTTTATTTAAAGTATAGCAAGAAGTTTTTTGATTTTCTTTAACAATTTTTTTCATTTCATTTTCTATATTTTCTAAATCTTCTTGTTTTACATTTAATCCGTCAAAATCATAATAAAAACCATTATCAATAGCAGGTCCTATTGCAAGTTTTATATCACTTCCATAAATTCTTTTTATTGCTTGTGCTAATATATGTGAAGATGTATGTCTTGCAATTTGCAAGTCATATTCTGCTTCATATATTTCTCCTTTATTATTTATATATTTTACCATAATTATTTTCCTCCTAAATTATTTTATTACTTAATTTTGCAGATAAAACTTCATAAAACTTACCTTTGTTATATTCCATAATTGAATATTTAGTATCAAATTCTTTTGTTTCTTGAAGTATTATCTCAGATACACCATCATCATTTAAATCTGCAATAAATTTAACAGAATAAATATTAAAATCCGATGAATTATTTACATCTTTTAAAAAATTGTACTTTACTAGTGACACTTTATCATCATTATCTACAAATATTACTGCGCTATATACACCTCCATTTGAGTTAGAATTATTAGTAGCTGTTATAACATAAGATACTTTTCCTGGCGTTAAATATGTCTCATATATTTCTTTTATTTTAACAGTTCCATTTAACATATTATACATACCTAATGCCTCTTTAACATAGTTTATATATTTATTATTAGTCTCATTATTTAATTCTAATAAACTCATTTTTACAAAACTACTTCCCGTCTTTATAGCATAATATTCATCAACATGATTTATTCTTGTTGTACTAGTATATGCAGTAGCTTGCTCATTATTTTTTTGAATTTCATTTAATTTAAAGCTTCCTGCTTTTCCATCTTTATTAAAAACATCAACATCAAATTTTTCTTTATTAGTACTTTTGAAAAAATATCTTTCTGTACTAACCCATTTTTTGTCATATACTGCACCTACAATTATATTATTTACAACAATTGGCGTCGATGATGCAGCAATATTATCAGTAACTAAGCTACTACTATTTATTTTTTCATAGGTTATAACATTCTTAACATGTATATATACAATAAATGCTATACTTAATATGAGTAACATAGCAAGAATTGTTATAAAAAAAACAAACCATTTTCTACCGATTAATTTTGATTTTGAATATTTACCATTCATATTTTAATATTCCCACTTTCCTTCGTCTATTGAAAAAACACAACCACAATATTTTTGTCTATATAATCCAAGTTCTCTGGCCATATTTTGTCCTTCTCTAAATTTTTTTGTATAGTCTAAATGAATATACTTTATACCATATTTTTTTTCTAAATTAAATCCTACTTTTTTAATTAAATCTTGATTTTGGTATGGACTTATACTTAAAGTTGTCATAACCATATCAAAATTATTTTCTTTAGCATATTTAAATGTTTTTTCTAATCTTTTAGTATAACAATATTCACATCTACAAGAATAACCATCTAAATTTATACTATTTTCTACAAAGTTTTTTAAATTATATTCTTCAATAATATCAAGTTTACAATTAACATTTCTGCAATAATCAATTAAAGTTTGTTTTCTTCTTTCATATTCAAACTTAGGTTGAATATTAGGATTATACCATAAACTTGTTATATCTAAATTAATATCTTTATTAAATACTTCTCTTAAATTTACTAAATCTTCATGTATATATACAAAACAAGGTGCACAACATGTATGCACTAATAACTTACACATTTTTTATCTCCAATCCTAAATGTTCATATGCTAAATTTGTAGCTATTCTTCCTCTTGGCGTTCTTGCTAAATATCCTATTTGCATTAAATATGGTTCATATACATCTTCAATTGTATCTTTATCTTCACCAACAGCAGCAGCTAATGTTTCTATTCCAACTGGTCCACCACTAAATTTTGTTATTATAGTGCGAAGCATTTCTCTATCTATTTGATCTAATCCAAGTTCATCTATTTCTAATCTATCTAATGAACTTTTAGTTATGTTATAATCTATAACAGTGCTACCTTGAACTTGTGCATAATCTCTAACTCTTTTTAATAATCTATTTGCAATTCTAGGTGTTCCTCTACATCTAGAACCAATTTCTAAAGCTGCCTCTTTACTTATTTGCATATTTAATATACTAGCACTTCTATTTATAATACTTGCAAGTTCATTTGTTGTATATAACTCTAGTCTATGTATTATACCAAATCTATCACGTAGTGGAGAAGATAAACTTCCAGCTTTTGTTGTAGCTCCAACTAATGTAAATTTAGGTAAATCTAATCTTATACTACGAGCAGAAGGTCCTTTTCCTATCATTATGTCTAAACTATAATCTTCAAGTGCAGGATATAGCACTTCTTCTATTGTTTTATTTAATCTATGTATTTCATCTATAAAAAGCAAATCATTTTCTTGCAGATTTGTAAGTATTGCAGCTAAATCCCCTGATTTTGATATTGCAGGTCCTGACGTAACTTTTATATTAACACCCATCTCTGAAGCTATAATACTAGCAAGAGTTGTTTTTCCAAGTCCAGGAGGTCCATATAACAATGTATGATCTAATGGTTCATTTCTAGCTTTTGCAGCATCTATATATACTTTTAAATTTTCTTTTACTTTTTCTTGCCCTATATATTCATCAAAATTACGAGGTCTAAGTGAAACTTCTAACTGTTTTTCATCATCTTCTTCAATATCTGCTGATATAACTCTATCTTCAATCAATACTTTTACCTCCATATCAATATTAATATTATAACATATATCTATTACTCTTGCAAGATTAATTATTAAAATATAGTCGATTTACTAGTATAATAGCATAAATTTGGCAAGTATAATATATGTAGTTAGTTTATACTTTTTACAAAATGCAATATTTTTGGAGGGAAATTTATGCTAAATTTGGCATAAGTAGAAATTCTTTTTAATTATTCTACAGAAAATAAAAGTAGTGAGGAAGAAAAAAAGAAAAAAATAATCGCCGAATTGAAACAATCTGTTGTAAAATGCCAGAAGTTATATAAGCAATTTATGACACTGGCAAAGGCATACCATATGCTATTATGTCAATTATTCAGCACTATTCTTCGCTTATTACAAACGAAGAAATATATCAATCCATTGCTGAAATTAGAACTTTTATTGAATTAATTGTTACAAATGAATTTGATACAAAAACTAAAGATGTGTTATATTTACATATGAATTTAAAACTTACAAAAAGCTCACAGCAAAATGTAAAATAACACCTCTTAAATCTGAATCTAGAATGTTAAACATGAAAAAAATGGCGTAAGTTTTTTAAATAAAAATTTTAATATTGAAAACTATGTTGCTGATTTAAATGAACAAATTAAGTTTTTTACAGATTTACTTGAACACTACAAAGATTTAAACAATGAAAACTTCTTTGCTTATGTTTTAAGATATGATCTAAAAACTAAGAAAAGACGAGGATAAAAAAAAGAAAAGCCAAAATTTTGGCTTTTCTTTTTTTACAAAGCTAACCCTAAAGCAATTTTTTCAAAAACTCTCCTGTATAACTTTCTTTACATTTTGCTACTATCTCTGGCGTACCTGAGACTACTAAACTTCCACCCATATCTCCACCATCTGGACCTAAATCAATTATATAATCAGCAGACTTTATTATATCTAAATTATGTTCTATTATAATAACGGTATTACCACTATCTGTTAATCTATTTATAATATGAATTAAATTATGTACATCTGCCATATGAAGTCCTGTTGTTGGTTCATCTAGTATATATAACGTTTTACCTGTTGCTCTTTTAGATAATTCAGTTGCAAGTTTTATACGCTGAGCTTCTCCTCCACTTAAAGTTGTCGAAGGTTGACCAAGTTTTATATACCCTAAACCTACATCAAATAAAGTTTGTACTTTATTTTTTATTGTAGGAATATTTTTAAAAAACTCTAATGCTTCTTCAATAGTCATATCTAAAATTTCACTTATGTTTTTTCCTTTATATTTAACTTCTAATGTTTCTTTTGAATATCTATGACCTCTGCAAACTTCACAAGGAATATATACATCAGGTAAAAAATGCATTTCTATTTTTATTATTCCATCACCATTACAAGCTTCACATCTACCACCAGGAATATTAAAACTAAATCTTCCTTTTGAATATCCTCTCATTTTACTATCTGCTGTTGCTGCAAATAAATCACGTATTGGGTCAAACATTCCCGTATATGTTGCAGGATTAGAACGAGGAGTTCTACCTATTGGAGATTGATCTATATTTATAATTTTATCTATTTTTTCCATTCCAGTTATTTTAGTATGAAGTCCAGGTTTTGCTCTTGCTCCATTTAACTCTTTTGAAATTGCCTTAGATAATATTTCATTTACCAAAGTAGATTTACCACTTCCAGATACTCCTGTTACACATGTAAATACACCTACTGGAAATTTAACGTTTATATTTTTTAAGTTATGCTCTCTAGCACCTTTTATTTCAATATATCCATTTTCTATTTTTCTTCTTTTTTTAGGAACTTCAATTTTAATTCTGCCACTTAAATATTTACCAGTTAAAGAATTTTCGTCTTTTTTCATATCTTCTACTGTACCTGCAAATACAACATTTCCACCATGAACGCCAGCGCCAGGACCTATATCTACTATATAATCTGATTCATTCATAGTATCTTCGTCATGTTCTACTACTATTAAAGTATTACCTAAATCTCTCATTTTTTTAAGTGAAGCTAGAAGTTTTGCATTATCTTTTTGATGAAGTCCAATACTTGGCTCATCTAATATATATAAAACTCCTGTAAGCCCTGAACCTATTTGAGTTGCAAGTCTTATACGCTGAGCTTCTCCTCCACTTAAAGTTCCAGAACTTCTAGATAATGTTAAATAATTAAGACCTACATCTATTAAAAATTGTAACCTACTATTTAATTCTTTAACAATTTGCTCTGCTATCATTTTATTTTTTTCACTCATTTTATTTTCATATATATCATTTACATAATCTTTTATAGCTAAAATATTTTTATTACATAATTCATGTATATTTAATGTTCCTATTTTGACTGATAACATTTCTTTTTTTAACCTTGCTCCTTTACATGTAGGGCACAAAGTTGTTGACATAAACTGTTCATAATATGTTTTCATACCTTGCGAAGAAGTTTGAGTAAATCTTCTTTCAAGAGTATTTACAACACCTTCAAATTCAGCTTCAAAATCTCTTACTAATGTTTTTGTAATATGCTGAAATTTAATTTTTTCACCTTTACTGCCATATAACAAAATTTGCATAAAATCTTCTGGAAGATCTTTAAGTTTAGTAGTAGGTTTTATTTTATAATGCTCACACAATCCTTTAATATACATACCACTAATAGTATCAATAATACTACCACCACCCGACCAGCCTTGAATTGCACCATAATCGTTTAATTTTTTTTCTTTATTTGGCATAATCTTTTCTATGTCTATTTTTAATAATTCTCCTAAACCAGTACAATCAGGACATGCACCAAATGGACTATTAAAAGAAAACATTCTTGGATTTAATTCATCAATACTAATTCCACAATCAGGACATGCATAATTTTGACTAAATATATAATCTTCACGCTCTGGTGTAGATATCATAACTAAATTATTTGCCTGTGATAGTGCAAGTTCAACAGATTCTGTAAGTCTTTGCCTAATGCCTTCTCCCACAACTAATCTATCTACTATTATTTCAATATTATGTTTATCATTTTTCTCTATTTTAGGTAGTTCTTCCGCTAAATCAATTATTTCACCATCTACTCTTGCTCTTACAAAACCATCTTTAATAGCTGTTTCTAATAATTTAGTATGTTCTCCTTTTTTGCCACGAATTACAGGAGCCATTATAAATAACTTCTTGCCAATAGGAAATTCCATAATTTGTTCAACTATTTCATCAACTGTTTGTTTACGTATTTTTTTGCCACATATAGGACAATAAGGAATACCAACTCTTGCATATAACAAGCGCAAATAGTCATATATTTCTGTAATAGTTCCAACCGTAGAACGTGGATTTTTAGATGTAGTTTTTTGATCAATTGAAATAGCAGGAGATAAACCTTCTATATATTCAACATCTGGTTTTTCCATTATACCTAAAAATTGCCTTGCATAAGCAGACAAAGACTCTACATATCTTCTTTGACCTTCTGCATATATTGTATCAAAAGCAAGAGATGTTTTACCACTACCAGACAAACCAGTAAATACAATTAATTTATCTCTTGGAATTTCTAAACTTATATTTTTTAAATTATGTTCTTTAGCACCTTTTATAACTATTTTATCTAACATATTATCCTCCATAAATATAGCATGTTTTTAATACGAATAATTATACCATTTAAACAAGTGTTTGTCAATATTTTCGGGTTAGCTTTGTAAAATTTATAGTGGCTAAATGCCGCTATAAATTTTCATACGTAAACTATAAGCATTTCTAGCGATATTTGTCGATGAGTTTTTTAAGCTACATATTGAATATTAACAATATAAGTAGTATAATATCAATGTCCAGGGGTACTGGAATTAGCATGCTAAAATAGCACCTTACGCCGTACGCATGAATCAATTTGCCACAAAGCTAACCCACAGGGTTTCAAGTATATAAATACTTGTATTTTGATCCGGATGTAGTTTATACATCAAATTTTCAATTTTAAATAATTTACCCGTTTCTTTTAAAAAGCATTAAAAGAAGCTATATTATTTTACTTAAAATTTATATTTTATACTTACGTTTATTATGCCCAATTTTAAAATTTTAATCAAATTTTAAAAAAAGTTATATTACTTCTCTTAAAATTTATATTTTAAGTATTACGTTTATCACGCCTTTGCGTAGCAAAAAATCTGTATGGGCATTTAACCCATACAGATTTTACAAAGCTAACCCTAATGCGCACAATTTATTTCATCATCTAACAATGTGACATCAGTAGCTTCTAATTCATCAAATTTGCCACTAATTCTATTTAAAATATATACTGGAATATATGCAATGCTTACTGCTATAAGTCCAGCAAGTTCAAGCCATATTATTGGTGGTAAATATGCTGTAAATGGAAATATTCTATATATATGTTCTGGAAGCTCTCCCATCATTATATAATTTGTTCCACATATTGAATTAAATATTGCCATAGTAGCAGCCAATATATTACCAGCAATAAATGCTTTAAATATATCACTTTTTTCAACTTTATATTCTAATACTACTAATACATACATACTTGTAAGTAACATTACATGATGGCTTATTATAAACTGCCAAAATATAAATCTATCATATGTCTGTGTTAAATCAGGAAGTAATATTGCAGGTATCGGTCCTACAAAAGTAAAAAAGTATATTATTTTATATAATTTTTTATTTCCTGTTATAAGTATAAACATAAATAAATATCCCGTTATAAAACAAAAATGTAGTGGTAAATCTGTTTTCCAAGTATAGTCATTTCTGAGTATAAGTGATATATAATATACTGCCATATTTATAAAAAGTACTGCAGCCATAATATATCTAATATTTTTTTTGTTTTTAAATCTCTTTAATTTATCTCTAAATACAAATAACATAATAGCTCCAATAATTGTAACAATTGTAATTGATATATGTAAAATACCAAATATATTAAAACCTATGCCACCTGTTTCTGTAAAAAATTCTTTCATGTTTTTCTCCTCTATTTCATTTTCATTGATATAACTTTTGATATACCATATTCTTCCATTGTTACACCATAAACAGTTTTAGCAACTTCCATAGTACCTTTCCTATGAGTTATTACAATAAATTGTGTATCATTAGAATACTTTTTAATATATTCTGCAAATCTTTGTACATTTATATCATCTAATGCTGCTTCTATTTCATCTAATATACAAAATGGTGGCGCTTTTATTTTAAGTATTGCAAACAATAACGCAGTAGCAGTAAGTGCTCTTTCTCCGCCTGAGAGTAGCATCATACTTTGAAGCTTTTTACCAGGAGGTTGCACCTGAATTTCTATTCCAGATTCTAATATATTATTTTCATCTGTAAGTGAAAGTGAAGCTTTTCCACCACCAAATAATTCTTTAAATGTTTCTGAAAAGTTTTCATTTATTATATTAAATTGTTTAGAAAACTGTCCTTTTATTAAAGTTGTCATATTTGATATTAAATTTTCTAATTTTTGTTTAGTTTCATCTAAATCTTTTTTCTGAGATAAAATAAATTCATAACGAGATTTTACATTATTATATTCTTCTACTGATGTAATATCTACATCTCCTAATAATTTAATTTCATTTCTTATCTTATCTGCCTCTTTAACAATTTTAGAAGTATCCTCAATCACAGGAAGAGTTTTTGCATACTCTTTTGCAGATGAAATAGTTAGTTCATAATTATCCCACATATTATTTTTTAAGCTTTCTATTTCTATATCAAACTTAATTTTTCTACTTTCTATTTTAGTTTTTTCTTCTTTTATTTTACCTATTTTATTAACACTTTCAAGCATTTTTAATTCTAATATATCTAATTTAGATGAGCAATCTTTTTTATCATTTTTAAGTTTTTCAGATATATTTAAGTACTCTTGTTTAAATGTGGTAATTTCTGCTATTTCTTTTCCAGATAAATTAATCTCTTCTGTAAATTTTTCTATTTCAATTAAATACTCTTCTTTTTGTTTGTTTCTTCTATCAATAGCTTCTTCAAAATTTGATATATCAAGTTCTAACTTTTCTTTCATTTCATCTATAGATAAATTACTTTCATCAAATGATGATAATGAAATTTTAAGATTTACAATATCTTCATTTAGTAAATTGATATTTTGCTGTTTTGCTTGATTAAATCTAAAATATTCTTCTACTTCTATGTTTCTAGAATTTATTTCTTCATTAATTTTATTTATTTCTTTTCTAGATAAATTAATCTCTTCTGTAAGTTTTGTATTTTCTAAATTTAAACTATTTTTAATATCATCTGATTTAAATGCAGTTTCTTCTAACTTTAAAATTTCTTTTTTAATATTCTCAAATTTTTCTGCATATTTTGCAACTTCAATATTTGCGTTATCCCTTGAATTTTTCAATGTATTTAATTTATCTTCTATTTCATTTTGTTTAACAAATATTTCATTATATCCTATATTTAATTTTTCTTTTTCATTTTCTTTTTTAGCTATATCTTTTACTAAATATTTAATTTTTTCAACTCTACCTAAAAGTCCTGTTGTTTTACTACTAGTTTGTCCACCAGTTATACTTCCTGATGAAGATATAACTTCACCTTCTAATGTTATTATTCTAACATTTCCTTTAACTTTGGAATAAATTTCATTTGCATTATCTAATGTATCTACTACTATACTTTGATTTAAAGCAGTAGCAATTACATCTTCAAACTTTTTATCAAATCTAACTAGCTCTATTGCCTTTGCTATATATCCTTTAAAATTTCTATATAACTTATCACTTTCATTTTGAATTTTTCTCATATTTGAAAGTGGCATAAATGTAGCTCTTCCATATGAATTATTTTTCAAATATTCTATTAAAGATTTAGCATCATTTGGAGTTTCTACAATTATATTTTGTGCAAAACTACCAAGAGCAACTTCAATAGCTTTTTCATATTTTTCATCAGTATTAATACTATCTATTACAGTTGAATATACATTACTTATATTACTGCTTTGTACATAATCTAAAACTGATTTAACACTTTTATAATATCCTTCATTTTCATTTTTTAAATTAGTTAAATAACTATGTTTAGATTTCATAGTCATAATTTCTTCATTTAATTTATCTATTTCTTTTTTTACACTATTTGATGAATTTAAAATATCTGTAAGTACATTACTATTACTTTCAACATCATTATCAATTTTTTTCAAATTTGAATTATTTAAATTAAGTATATTTGTAACGTCTTCTTTTTCCATCATTAATTTATCTTTTTCAAATATATAATTACTACTATTTTTAGTTATACTTAGAAGCTGTTTATTATTTGACTGAATTGTAGCTTCATTTGAGGTTATAGCTAAATTACATTCATCAATACTATCCCCGTATTTTTCAATCTCTAATTTTAAATTTTCAATATATGAACCCTTTTCATCTAATGTTTTTAATATATCACTAAGACAAATTTCTTTTTCTTTTAACTCATTTTCAAATTTTAATTTATTTAAATTAAGTGATTCTTTCTTTTCTATTTTTACTTTTATTTCATCAGATAAAGCAGATATTTTTTGCATATCTCCTGATATTTCATTTTCAAGCCTTGTTATATGTTCTGTATCATTTTCAATATTACTTTTATTCAATAACACTTTTGAATTTACTTTTTCTATGTTATTTTCAAATTCAAAAAATTTAGTTTGTGCTTCTTCTATTTTTAATGTTATTTCTTCTTGTCTATTTTTTAAATTAAGTTTTGCTGCCTCTATTGCTAGTGCATCTTTTTCTTCTAAATTTATATCATTTTGAAATATCTCAATTCTACTATCTAATGTAGCAAGCATTTGAGCGTTTTCTTTTAAACTTGTTAAAAATATATTAACATCCAATTCTTTTAATTTATCTCTTAAATTTAAAAAATGTTTAGCTTTAATACTTTTTTCTTCAAGTGGTTTTATTGTAGTTTCTATCTCTGCTAAAATATCTGTAACTCTTGCTAAATTAATCTCTGAATTTTGTAATTTTTTATTAGCTTCATCTTTTCTTGTTTTATATTTCATTATACCAGAAGCTTCTTCAAATATAGCTCTTCGCTCTTCTGATTTATTAGATAAAATTTCATCAATTTTACCTTGTCCTATAATACTATAACCATCTTTTCCTATTCCTGTATCTAAAAACAGTTCTTGAACATCTTTAAGTCTACATTCTGTCCCATTTATTAAATAACCACTCTCTCCACTTCTAAATACTCTTCTAGTTACTACAACTTCGCTATATTCAATAGGAAGTGAGCAGTCTAAGTTATCTAAATATATACTAACTTCTGCAAAACCTACTTTTTTTCTATTTTCAGTACCGGCAAATATAACATCTTCCATTTTACTACTACGAAGAATTTTAGCACTTTGCTCACCTAAAACCCATCTTACACTATCTGCTATATTACTTTTACCACTACCATTAGGACCTACTATTGTAGTTATACCTTCTAAAAAATCAATTTCTGTTTTACCAGCAAATGATTTAAATCCTTGTATTTGAATTTTCTTTAATTGCATAATATACCTCTTTACTTAATTTATATCTTTATTATATTACAAAAGCCTTAATAAATCAATAACAGTAGTACAAAAACTGATATTTTACGACATTTTTACACAATTTTTATGCCAAAAAAGTATAACAAAAAGAGTACTAATATTTAGCACTCTTTCGGAGAAAAAATTGTTTTCTTTATATGTATGGAAAGCTGTTAGCTTCCCTATATATTTACTAGCAGCTTTCTTTGCCCATGTGTTCTTGACATTTGCAGCAATCACAAATTGGTTTTGGTTCTTCTTTTTTACAGCAGCAGCATTTACAACAACAACATTTGCATTCCATTTTTGGTTCTTCTTTTTTGCAACAATTGCAACAATTACAACATTTGCAACAAGAATTTTGATTATTATTACATAACATAATTTTTACCTCCTAGCTATTACGCTACTATATACTATGTTACATAAAATATAGTTGTTACTTTAAACTATATATATTTGTTTTAAAAAATATAACTAAATATATACTTTATTTATTTCTATTTTGTATATATATAGCAAAATCTTCAAAAAATTTAGAATTATTTTTAAAAGTTTTAGTAATTTCTATTGCTTCATTAATATTTTTTTCTAACTCTAAATTTGATTTTTTTATTCCATATATTGTAGCAAAAGAACACTTTTCCATTTTTTTATCATTTCCAACTGGTTTTCCTAAAACTTTTTCATCGCCTATTTCTGATAAAATATCATCTTTTATTTGAAAAGCTAAACCTATTTTATCTGCATATTTTTCTAAATTTTGTATATCAATTTCACTTGCACCAGCTAAAATTGCACCTATTTTAACAGATGCTTTAAGAAGTGCTCCAGTTTTATTTTGATGCATATATTCTAATAATTCACATGATATTTTTTTACCTTCTGAGTCAATATCTACAAATTCGCCTAATATCATTTTATGTACTGCATTAGAAAATTCATTAAAGGCTTTTAATTTATTATCTAAATTTTCTTTAATTAATAACTCATTAGAAATACAAATATATGCACTATTTAAAAGTCCATCTCCTGCAAGTATTGCTGTACTTTCTCCAAAAGCTTTATGATTTGTTAATTTTCCATGTCTTAAATCATCATTATCAATCGCAGGTAAATCATCATGAATTAATGAAAAATTATGTACCATTTCCATAGCAATTGCATATGGCATAGCTGATATATAATCCGGTTTAAATATATTATATGTAGCTAGCATAATAGCAGGTCTTAGACGTTTTCCTCCAGCTAACAAACTATACTGCATAGATTCTAACAAATACCTCTCTGGAACATCTACTATCTTAATACTATTTTTTAAATACTTTTCTATTTCTAATGTATATATATTTAACTCTTCTTTAAATTCCATATAACTATCCTCCATTTTAAATTAACTCACAAATATTAAATCATTACAACTTTTTATATTTTAATAAATTTACTTTAATTTTACATAATACAGTATATCAAAAATTATAAAAAAAGTCAAATGAAAAATTTAACTTTTTTCTTATTTATCAATAGTTTTCAGGTTATTATTTAAAAATTGTTAAATACAAAAATCACATGCAAGGCACTTTATTAAAAAAATAGTAAATTAAACTATAAACAAAATGATATAAAACAGATGTTTCTGTGTAAAAAAAATAATTATTTCATGTAATTTTATCTTTTTTATTTTAAGCACAAAAAAGATAAGCTTTTTGTGCTTATCTAATCTTTTATTTTGTAACAAAAGTATATTATTTTCTAACTTATTATATCTAAAATTGCTGGTTTTGATTTTAATACATTTGACATTGATTGTTCTATTTTATCTATTTTTATTGCATCTGTTATATATGCAAAAGCTTCATTAAATTTATTTTTATCATTATATAATACATTGAGAATTAAATCTCCTTTTTTAACTTTACTTCCAATTTTTTTAGCAAATTCAAAACCTACTGCATAATCTATTTTATCATCTTTTTTAGTTCTAGATCCACCTAGTGCAACTAATGCTTCTCCTACTTTTTTGCTATCTATACCAATTATATAACCATCTTTATCTGCATATATTTCTTTCATATATTTAACATTATCTATAAGTATAGGCATATCTAAACTTAAATTCATCCAATCCATATATACATTATGTATATGACCACCTTGTGATTTTATTAAATCTATAAATTTATCATAAGCTTTTCTTGAAGTTATAGTTTTCATTATATCTACTTTATTTTTTTCAATACTATCTCCTAAACCAGCCATTTTAATCATTTGTGCTGCTACTTCAAATACTATTTCTTTTAATTCTTTATTTTCATATAGCTCTAATGTTGATTCATCTGCTAAAAGAAAAGATATTGCTTCTTTTACTTCTACAACATTACCAACACTTTTTCCAAGTGGTTGCTCCATTGATGTTATAACAGCTTTGGTTTCTACACCTGCTTTTTTACCAATGTCAACCATAGTTTTAGCTAAAATTCTAGCACTTTCTAAATCTTGCATAAAAGCACCGCTTCCAACAGTAACATCTAAAACTATTTTATCTACACCTGATGCAATTTTTTTACTCATTATTGATGATGCAATAAGTGGAATAGAAGATACAGTAGCAGTTACATCTCTTAATGCATATAACTTTTTATCTGCTAATGCAATTTCACTACTTTGTGATATTAAACAAACACCAATATCTTTAACTTGTTTTACTGCTTCATCTAATGGTTTAAATAAATCATAACCTTTTATAGATTCTAATTTATCTGCTGTACCACCTGTATAGCCTAAACCTCTTCCAGACATTTTAACTATTTTAACACCTAAACTTGCTACAATTGGTAGAACTAAAAGTGTTACTTTATCTCCAACTCCACCAGTAGAATGTTTATCTACAATAATACTACCATCTTCTTTTAAACAAGATAAATCTAATTTTTTAGCAGAATTTGCCATTGCAGTAGTTAAATAATATAATTCATTTGTTTCCATTCCATTTAAATATATAGCCATAAGTAAAGCGGAAACTTGATAATCTGGAACTTTATCTAAACAATACTGGCTTATAAAAAATTCAATTTCTTCTTTTGTAAGAATTTTTTTATCTCTCTTTTTTTCAATAATATCATACATTCTCATAATACTAATCAACCTCTCTATCAGTTAAATTTATTATACATTAATTTTACCACATATATTTTAATTATTCAAATTTTATCTTATTTTTATATAAATTTAGCGTTTTTTTATTTCATTTTTTAAATAGTTTTTTATCACAAAGTATAGATTACTAGAATATATTACTATAGAGAGGTACAAGCTTCTCAAAATAAAAAACTTTAAAGGAGTGATTTTTTATGCCAAACGTATCTGGTTTAGTTGCATATAATGCTGCACATTTACCAACACCAGGCACTAATATGCCAGGAATACCTGTTGCATTATATAATACCGTAACAGGAAAAGGAGCAACTGCAATAACTGATGCAGCTGGAAAATATTTATTTACTAATGTTCCTGCTGGTGATTATTATATTATAGAAACATGGGGAACACCTGGAACATTAAGTCCAGTTGATTTTACTGCAAATCAAGCAGCTATGACTCAGCCCCCAGAAGTTGAGCCACCAATTTCAGCTTTAACTTTTGCGCCACCTGCTTTAACCGATGCTTTAGATGCAGTTACACCTAATCTTATAAAGATTACAGTAGCAGCTTCTGACTTTACAAATGAAAACTTTATTGATGGACCAGTAGGAATTAAACCTCTTGATTTTTCAGGTGTTATTCTAACAGGTTCAAATTTAATAACAGTAGCAGATAACGGAAAAATGGGATCATTTGCACCAGGAACTGCTACAATGACTACAAATTTTACAGAACCTTATCCAGGAGTTACACCAGGATTTGTTTATACTAATTCAACTACTCCATCTGATGGAAAATATACTGTAATGAATACACGTATTACTGATGGTCCTTGGTGGGGAGTATCTGATCATACAACAGGAATAGAAACAGGAAGATTTATGTTAGTAAACGGAGCAAATCCAGGTTCTGTTATATTTACACAAAATGTAACTACTGTACCATTTGCTGATTATGTTCTTACTGCTTGGGTTTTAAATTTAATTTATGCAAGTTCTGGTTATGAAAATCCCAAACTTGCTTTAGAAGTTTTAGCAGCAGATGGAAGTATTTTATTATTACAAAATGTAAATTCAATAAATCCTACTGCTATACCTGTATGGTACCAAAATGGTTTTAAATTTAATGCACAAGGAAATAACAATGTAACAATTAGAATTTTAAGCCAAGGTCAAGCTGCACAAGGAAATGACTATTTAATTGATGATGTTGCTATGTATAGAGTTACTATGCAAGATTTAGTTACTGTTAAAAAATCTGCATCACCTTCTGTTATATATAACGGAACTGATGTAACAATAACTACTTTGATAACTAACCCTACTACTATAACTGCTGATAATGTATTTTTTAAAGATGTTTTAGATCCAACATTAGTATTTGTTTCAGGAAGTGTAACAATAGATACTATTGCAAATGTTACTGCAAATCCAAATACAGGATTTACTTTGGGAAATATGGCAGGTGGAACTAGTCATACTGTTGTATTCCATGCAATTTCTACTGCTGGTGCATCGCCTGTACTAAACACTTCAAGTGCAACTTATACAGCTATTTCTAGTGGTTCTGGTGATATTATAACTAATACTGTAAATAGTAATATAGTATCTCTTCATCGTCCATTATATAATTTAGGCCAGTCTAGTACTGATTTAGTAGAATCTGTTGCCTTAGTGCAAACTGCTTTATCACACATTATAAACGCTGAAGGAGAAAAAATTCAAGCTATGCTTGCTATTCCAGGAATTAGTCAGGCAAATTTACTTGCTATAAATAATAGCGTGCAGAGTAATTTAGATGCCATAACATTATTAGAAGGTATTTTACAGCAAAAACTACAAGCTGTAAAAAATCAAATTGTAGGTTGTTAGAAAGGATGTGTTTTTATGTCAATGCCAATTATTGTTCCAGGAACAAAAACTAGAATTGAAGCTGTTTCAGATATTATTTCATCAGTTGCTTTAGAAGAAACTGGAATATCTCATATATTAAATGCCGAAGGAGAAAAAATTCAAGCTTTTGTTGCTATTCCAAATGTAACACCTGAGCAACTTTTAGCAGTTAACTTATCTGTTAAAAATACTATTTCTGCTATTACTAATTTAGAAACAATGCTTTTAAATAAAATAAACATTTTTTCTTGTTTGATTTCTGCTTAATTTAAAAATAGTTTCCAGTAATTTAAATATTACTGGAAACTATGGTACATATTATTTTACAAAATGTTTACAAAAACTAGGTCTATGAATTTCACAAAGACCATATTTTTTTATGGCTTCAATATGCATTTTTGTTCCATAGCCTTTATTATTTAAAAATCCATATTCTGGATATTTTATGTCATATTCTCTGAGCATTCTATCTCTTGTAACTTTTGCAATTATACTAGCTGCGGCAATTGATGCTGATTTACTATCACCTGATATTAAAGTTAAGCTACTCATTTCTATATCTAATTTTTGATTACCGTCTATTATTACATAATCTGGTTTTATTTTTAATTTGCTTATTGCTTCTTTCATTGCAAGTTTTGTTGCATTTAAAATATTGACTTTTTCAATAACTTCTACACTTGACATACCAACAGCATAAATTACATTTTCACTATTTACAAGTTCTTCATATATTTTTTCTCTTTTTTTCTCAGATATTTTTTTGGAATCGTTTATTCCTTCAATATCTATATCATTAGATAAAAATATAACAGCTGCAGCTACTACGGGTCCACAAAGTGGTCCTCTGCCTGCTTCATCTACTCCTGCAATATATTTATACCCCTCGGATTTAAACTCTTTTTCATACATTAACATATTTGCTAATCTTTGCTTTTCTTCTTCTATCAATTTTTTCTCCTTATATTGTATATCCACCATCTACTGCTAGTACTTGTCCTGTAATATATCTTGCACCATCACTTGCTAAAAATGTTGCAACTTTTGCTATATCTTCTGGCTCGCCAATTCTATTTAGTGGTATTTCTTGCTTAAATGATTCAAGTTCGTCTTGATTTAAACTATTTAACATATCTGTCTTTATAGCCCCTGGTGCTATTGAGTTAACTGTTATATTAGATAAACCAAGTTCGTGTGCTAGTGATTTAGTAAATCCAATTACACCTGCTTTTGAAGTGCTATATGCTACTTCGCAAGAACCACCAGTTATTCCCCATATTGATGATATATTAATAACAGAAGCATTTTTATGTTTTAGCATCGTTTTGTTTAGAACTGATTTTGTAATGTTCATCATAGATATTAAGTTTACGTTTAGCATTTCAGTTATATCCTCATTTGTTAAATCAGTAAATAGTTTAGTTTGACAAATTCCGGCATTATTTACTAAGCAATCAATTTTCCCGTACTTACTAACTATTTGATCTATAACAATATCTATCTTTTCAGTAACATTCATATCAAGATGATATATATCTATTCCTTCATTTTTTAGTTTTTCTGCTTCTATTTTAGATTTATTATACGTTATACATACATTATATCCTTGTTTTTTAAATTCAAGGGCAATAGCTCTACCTATGCCCTTTGCAGCTCCTGTTATAACTACTGTCTTATTCATTAAATCTACCCCTTATATTCTAATTTTTTAACAACATTTTCAAGTCCATCTCTTAAAGCAGGATAATTTATTATGAAGTCAGTTAAATCATGAGATGATATTTTTTTAAATAAATAATTACCTTGAACTTTATCTGCCTTAGCATCCAGTGCTGCTTTTAATTCATTTTCATCTTCAATACAAATTATAGTTGTTAAATAGTCTAAATCTTTACAAATAGTTACAATATCTTTAAGTAGCAATTTATTTAAAGTAGAGCCTTTTGATATATATCCAACATTTAATTTAATTTCATCTATTTGAAAACCTTTAAATGCAATTAGATTTTCATATTTAAGTTCTAAATTAGATACACATACTGATACTCCTACTTCTTTTAAATTATCAATTAAATATTTATAACTAGATAAATATTTAACATTTACTTTATTAGTAAATTCAACGGTTATATCACCTTTATTAAAGGCATATTCATTTACTATTGAACATAATCTATCTACAAAATCATGTCTTTTAGCGTGTAAGTTAGAGATATTTACTGCCATTTTAACATTTTTGTATCCTTCTAAATTTAGTTCATCTAGCTTTTCACAAGTTTTTCTAAGTACAAATTCATCTAAATAAATTACAATACCCATTTCTTCTGCTTGCTTTATAAAATACTCTGAACTTAATTTTCCTAAAACAGGATGTTGCCAAAATATTAATGCTTCTAAACATATTTCATTCAAATTACTAAGATTAGCTCTTGGTTGGAATTCAATATTAAACTCTTGCTTTTCAAGTGCTGCTTTTAAATCTATTTCCATTTTCTTTTTATTATTTAATTTTGCTTTTAATGCTTCATTATGAAAATAATAACTGTTTTTGCCATTTTCCTTTATGTAGTACATAGCATCATCTGCATATCCCATAAGTTCTATTCTTGTTTTACCATCAGTTGGATAAATTGCAACACCTAAACTATATTCAAGTACAATTTTGGTATCAGATATAAGGACTGGTGTATTTAAAGTTATTTTTAGATTATCTAGTATTTTAGATATTTCTTCTATTGTATTTACCTTGTCCATTATTATTGCAAATTCATCTCCACCAAGCCTATATGAAATAGATGTTGATGGTAAACCCTTTTCTAACATTCTAGATAGCTCAATTAAAAGTAAATCACCTGCATCATGACCGAAGTGTGTCATTTACATGTTTAAAACCATCTAAATCCATAAAGCAAACGGCAAATTTGTTTTTCTTTTTTAGATGTTCATCAATATCATTTAAAAATTTATGCCTATTACCCTTACCAGTAAGTGGATCAGTAAATGCTTGCTTTTTGATTAATTTATTTTCTTTGATTTTATTTAATATTGAATATCTGTATAATATCATACCACAAAGTAGTATCACTAACACTTCAATAATTCTTATCCACGCTTGTATCATTACATAACTTACATTCATATATTTCTCCTTTATATAAAACTAAACATTAGGGCTAGCTTTTTAAAATTTTTATTAACTACTTTTTCTTCGATTTTTTTGCCACTTTTAATTCATATATTGTACTTTACTTTTAGCGTTGCACAATTCCTAGTCTAAACATTTTGAGGCTAATTTTAGCATTGCACAATTTTTTAAAAAGCTAGCCCTAATGCTTTACATATACGTCTTGTTTTTTGTAGTGAGTGTGTAATAATTCATGTGCATGTTTTCCGTTTGGCTCTCCTATATAATTTTTGTATATTTCTTTTACATATGGATTTTGATGTGATTTTCTATATAACGCTTTTTTATCTGCTTCATATAACGCCTTTGCACGAAGACCTATTACATCAATTTTACTTGCTTTATATTCATCAACAAGTGGCTGGCCTCCACCATTTATACAACCACCCGGACATGACATTGCTTCTACAAAACTATATTTACTTTCTCCATTTTTTATTTCATCCATTATTTTTGAAACATTACTTAGTCCTTGTGCTACTGCTATTTTATGAGTTACTCCTGCTACAACTATTTCTGCCTCTTTAATACTACTGTTTCCTCTTACAGCCTTAAACTCAACATTTTCTATTTCAGTTCCATCTAATAAATATGAAACACTACGAAGTGCCGCTTCCATAACTCCACCAGTTGTGCCAAATATATGTCCTGCACCAGTAGCAAGTCCTAATGGACTATCGAATTCTTCATCATCTAAACTAGATAAGTCAATATTTGATTCTTTTAGAAGCCTTGCCATTTCTCTTGTTGTCACAACATTATCTACTGCTTGAAGTCCATTTTCTAGCATTAATTCTTCTCTTAATATTTCAGATTTTTTAGCAGAACAAGGCATAAGTGCAACAGAATATATATTTTCAGGTGCAATATGTACTTTTTCTGCATAATATGTTTTAATTAGCGTTCCTAATATTTCCATAGGAGATTTAGTTGTAGATAAATATGAAAGCTGTTCTGGATAAAATTTTTCTGCAAAATTAATCCAGCTACTACTACAAGAAGTTATCATTGGAAGTTTTGAGCCATTTTTAAGTCTTGATATGAATTCTGTTGCCTCTTCCATTATTGTAATATCTGCACCAATATCTGTATCAAAAACTTTATCAAATCCAAGTCTTCTTAATGCTGATACCATTTTACCAGTAACTAAACTTCCAACTTGCATACCAAATTCTTCACCAATAGTTGCTCTTACAGCTGGTGCTGTTTGAATAATTACTATTTTGTTTTTATCTGCAAGTGCTGCTTTTAAACCTTTGATATTACTTTTTTCAGTAAGTGCCCCAACTGGGCAATGAAGTATACACTGACCACAGCCAACGCATGTTGAATCTTTTATTCCCATATTAAGTGCTACGCCAACATGAGATTTAAAACCTCTATCTACATTACTTATAGCCGAAACTCCTTGAACTTTTTTACATACATTAATGCATCTTCTACATAAAATACATTTAGCTGTATTTCTAACTATACAAGGAGATGAATCATCTAAAACTGCTTCTGGCATTTCACCTTCAAATTCTAAATCTGGTATTTCAAATCTACGACATAAATCTTGTAATCTGCAATTTGTATTTCTAATACAAGTTAAACATTTTTTTTCATGAGATGATAAAATAAGTTCTAAAATTGTTCTTTTTGTATCAATTAAGTCTTTTGTATTAGTTCTAACAACTAATCCTTCTTCGGCAGGATATACACATGAAGCTTTATATCCTCTTACACCTTCAATATCAACTAAACACATTCTACAATCGCCAACTTCGTTTATTTCTTTTAAGAAACATAAAGTTGGTATATCTATATCTATTTTTCTAGCTGCTTCTAATATTGTAGTGCCTTCTTCTACTGTTACATCTTTTCCATCTATATTTAATGTAATCATTTTTTTACTCATATATTTACCTTAAACCTCCCTTTGGGCTAGCTTTATAAAAAATTGTACAACACCCAAAAAACATACATTTTTGGATACACATTTATATAGCTACTACTATTATATAAATTAACTTCTATTTACTAATTGCTTTAAATGGACATTTAGTAATACATACGCCACATTTTATACATTTATCTTGATTGATTTCAAATGCGCCTTGTTTTACTTCACCATTTATTGCACCAACAGGACAATTTTTTTTACAAATTCCACATTGCTTACATATATCCGGATTAATATGAACTTTTGTAAGTGACTTACATTCTCCTGCACTACATCTTTTATTTACAATATGCTCTATATATTCATCTCTAAAATATTTTAAAGTACTAAGTACTGGATTTGGTGCTGTTTGACCAAGTCCACAAAGCGATGCATCTTTTATAACACCTGCTAAATGTTCTAGCTTTTCTAAATCTTCTATCTTGCCTTTTCCTTCTGTAATTCTAGTTAATATTTCTAGCATTCTTTTTGTACCAATTCTGCATGGTGGACATTTTCCACAAGATTCCTCTACAGTAAATTCTAAAAAAAACTTAGCAATATTTACCATACATTTACTTTCATCCATTACAATAAGTCCACCTGAACCCATCATTGAACCTATTTTAGCTAACGATTCATAATCTATTGGTGTATCTAAATTTTCAGCTGGTATACAGCCACCACTAGGACCGCCAGTTTGCGCAGCTTTAAACTTTTTACCATTTGGAATTCCGCCACCTATGTCATAAACTATTTCTCTAAGTGTTGTTCCCATAGGTACTTCAACAAGTCCCACATTATTTATATTACCACCCAAAGCAAATACTTTTGTACCTTTTGATGTTTCTGTTCCTATTTTATTATACCAATTAGCACCTTTTAAAATGATCTGTGGTATATTTGCATAAGTTTCAACATTGTTAAGTAATGTTGGTTTTCCAAATAATCCTTTAACTGCTGGAAAAGGTGGTCTAGGTCTTGGCTCGCCTCTTTTTCCTTCAATTGAATTCATAAGTGCTGTTTCTTCTCCACAAACAAACGCACCTGCACCTAATCTAAGTTCTATGTTAAAACTAAAATTAGTACCTAATATATTATTTCCTAAAAGTCCATATTCTTTAGACTGTGCAATTGCAATTTCTAATCTTTTTACGGCAATTGGATACTCTGCTCTTACATAAATATATCCATCATTTGAACCGATTGTATATCCTGCAATTGTCATTGCTTCTAATACGCTATGCGGATCTCCTTCTAATATACTTCTATCCATAAAAGCACCAGGATCACCTTCATCCGCATTACAGCATACATATTTTATATCACTTGTAGCAGCTTTTGTAAACTGCCACTTTTTGCCAGTTGGAAATCCAGCTCCACCTCTACCACGAAGCCCAGAAGTAAGGATAGTTGATACTACTTCATCCGGGCTTGAGTGTAATAGCACTTTTTCTAATGCTAAATATCCATCTGCTGCAATATATTCATCTATTTTTTCAGGATTTATATACCCACAATTTCTAAGTGCTAATCTCATCTGCTTTTTATAGAAATTAAGTTCATGCCATTTTTGCACAAATTTATCATTTTCTTTTGGTATTAAGCGCATAACTTTATTACCAGATTTTACAGCTTCTACAATGTCTTTGGCATCTTCTGGCTTTACCATTTCATAAAACGTTTGATCTGGCTCTATTACGACAATAGGACCTTTTGCACAAAAGCCAAAGCAGCCAGTTTTTTGCACAGTTACATTTGCACTTTGATTTTCAATTTCGCTTTGAAGTGCTTCTAATATTAGATTACTTTTAGACGAAGTACAACCAGTACCAGAACATACCATTATTCTAGTATCTTTAAATTTTAAAATTGTATTTTTTCTTATATTGCTTAACTGTTTAGATGTTTTTTGCATACATTTTCCTCCTATAAATTTTCTAAAAATATAGCAACTCCATTTTCATCATTTGAGTTTATAACTTCATTTGCATATTTTTTAACATTATCATTAGCATTTCCCATTACTACGCTATATCCTACTTTTTTAAACATTGATATGTCATTATAATCATCACCTATTGCTATACTATCTTTTATATCAATATTCAACATATTGCAAAGTTTTTCTACTGCTAATCCTTTCGATGATTCAATATTTGCAATATCATAATATATTGTTCCTTCTGGCAATACGCTACTATCAATTAAACTTTTATGCTGATTTTTTATTTCTACATTTTTTATCTTTTGTATATCTGACTTTATTTTTTTAATTTTATTAAAACTAGAATCTGCTATTGTACACTGCACGATAGCATTACTTCTTACAAATTCTTCTATATTTGTTTCAAGTTTAGTTTCAGTTCCATCAAAAAATTTTAAACAACTTACAACTCTTACATCACCTACATTCATTATATATCTTACATTATTTTTCATAGCAATATTATATAACGTAGTACATGCCTCTTTATCCATAATATTTAAATACATATCTGTTTTGGATTCATAATCATATATATTACCGCCATTTGAAGTAATAACATATTTACTTGCATAGCAATATTTACTAATATCTTCTGTATATTTTCGTGGCTTACCTGAGGCAAGTACAACTAATATTCCTTTTTTAGTGATGTTTTTTATACTCTTCATAGTTCTATTTTATATTTCGCAAAGTTCCATCAATATCAGTAAATATAATTTTATACAATTACATTTTCCTCCAATTATTCACATTTTTCTATTATTTCTTTTACTTTATCAGGCGACATTTTTCCATAGACTTCTGCATTTACAACTATTGCAGGTGCCAAACCACATGCACCAATACACCTTACTGATTCTAGTGAGAATTTACCATCTTCTGTTACTTGTCCTTCTTTTATTTTAAGCTGATTTTTAAATTCATTTAAAACATCTTCTGCGCCTTTTACATAACATGCTGTTCCCATACAAACTTGAATATTATATTTACCTTTTGGCATAAGTGAAAATCTCGAATAAAATGTTATTATACCATAAATATCTGCCATTGGAACATTTAACTCTTTTGATAAATATTTCTGAACATTTTCTGGAATATATCCATATTCATTTTGAACCTCATGCAATGCTGACATTATTGCGCCTTCAACATTTTTATATTTACTGGCTATTGTCTTAGTTTTTTCATCAACAAGGCAACCATTACATCCTTCACAATGACTCATATATTTTCAACTCCTTTACGCTTTATTATTGCAACCTAATGCATTATTAATTTTTCTTTCTACCATATTTTCTACGGCATCTCTTGCTTTTGATAAATACGTTCTAGGGTCAAATACTTCTGGTGAATTTATAAAACACTCACGTATGTTAGCTGTCATTGCTAAACGAATATCACTATCTATATTTATTTTGCATACGCCAAATGTACTTGCGTGCCTTAGCATTTCTTCTGGAACGCCTTTTGCTCCTGGAATATTTCCACCATATTTATTGCACATTTCAACAAATTCTTGTGGCACTGATGAAGCACCATGAAGTACCAATGGATAGCCTGGTAATAAATTTGTTATTTTTTCTAATATATCAAATCTAAGTTTAGGCTCTCCTTTGAACTTAAATGCTCCATGACTTGTTCCTATTGCAATTGCTAGACTATCGCAGCCTGTTCTTTCTACAAATTCTTTAGCTTCCATTGGATCTGTAAACATTGCATCTTCATCAGATACTTTTACATTGTCTTCAATTCCTGCAAGTTTTCCAAGTTCTGCTTCTACAACTACACCTCTTGCATGTGCATATTCTACAACTTGTTTAGTTATTCTTATATTTTCTTCAAAATCTAATTTACTGCCATCAAACATAACAGATGTAAATCCACTATCTATGCAGTCTTTACAAAGTTCAAAACTATCTCCATGATCTAAATGAAGTGCTACTGGTATATCTTTTCCTAATGATTTTGTATACTCTACTGCGGCTTCCACTAATTTTTTTAAATAAATTGGACTTGCATACTTTCTTGCGCCACTAGATACTTGTAAAATAACTGGTGCATTTGTTTTTACTGCTGCATTTATTATTCCTTGTATTATTTCCATATTATTTACATTAAAAGCTCCTACTGCATATTTACCTTCGTACGCCTTTTTAAGCATTTCCTTTGTTGTTACTAATCCCATATTTTTTTGCTAGTTATTATATATATAACTAACACTACCCACCTTTCATATTACTTTTCTATCTTGATTTATCTTGTAACTTTTCTTTTTGTTTTGGCTCTTTTGATTTTTCTAGTTTTTCTTGTGTTTCTCTATTTAGTGCATTGACTGCTCTTTCTTCTGGCGTATTAACCGCTTTTGCACATTCAGCTTGTACAGGTGAAAGTATAGCTCTTCCTGCTAATATTTCAGCTAAATGATTGTCTATACCATCGGTTTCATTGGATATGTTATTTCTTCCATCATCATCTTCTGATGATACACCAGATTTTAGTAATTCTGAAAAATCTGTTTTTTTGTCATTTGCAATTGTTTCTGCGCTTTTAATTCCAACTATATCTTTTGCTTTTTCTACCATTTTTTTTGCTTCTGTTATTTCGCCTTTTTTTAGACTTATTTCTGCGGAATCTATATATGAATTTGCAAGTTGCTCATTAGTTTGATTTAATTCACTAATCTCTCTACCTACACCATTTTCAAGTATTTCCTTTTTATTATCTACTCTACTGTCTAATCTAACAACATCCACATCCATTGCATATTTGTCTTTTTTTCTCTCATATTCTGTTCCAACTACTCTTGTTGTTGTGTCATCTTGCAACTCTTTTTCATCTTCTTGTCTATTAAGTTCTAGTATATTTGGAGTAAGGAGGCTCATCTTAACATTTAAATATATATACTCTTTTTCTAATGCATTTATTTTTTCAATATAATCCGAAACATTTCCTGATTCTTGCTGTTTATTTAAAGTAATTATTTCATCTGCTTTTGATTGAATTTCATCATTTAATCTATCTATTTGATTTAGTGAATCTTCATGTTGCTTAAATAATTGTTTTTCACTTTTAGAAGACTCATATGCGTATTTATTTTCTCTTTTAGATATTTCTTCATCTTCATTACATATATATTTTCCTGTACTTGCTTTAAAAAATGTATCACATTTTCTTAAATAGTTTTCATATTGTAGTAGTTTTAAATAATGTCTATCATTTAATGAAATGTTACTTTCTTGTATTTGTCCTTTATACAACTTTTCCTTTAAAGTATAGTATTCATTTAGTGCTACTAAATACATAGACTTCAAGATTTGTTCTCTATTAGTTAAATTCTTTTGGGACGATTCTTCTTTACCATTTTCTATATTTTCAGTTAATTCATCACTTTTTCTTTCATTATCACTTAGAATTTGTTCTATATTAGCACCAGATTTAACTTGTGCTTCTACTTCAATATTATTGCTAATTTTTACTTTTTCAGATTTTGGTTGAAATGCTTCTTTAGTTTTATCTTCTGAAAGTGGTTTCATATTATTATTTAATATTTTTTGTAAATCATCACCAAATGTTTTATCACCTCTTTCAAAAATTTGTTGCATAACATTGTTTTGCTTTGAATTATTGTTTATTCTTTTATTTAATACTTCATGTAAAGTATCTTGAAAATCTTTACTATTATCTAACATACTATAACTTTTCCTCCTTTCTAATGTAATTATACAATATTTTAATTAACATTATAATTTTATCACATACTTTTAATATAATCAATAGAAAACTCTCTTTTTGGGCTAGCTTTATAAAATTAAATTTTATAAAGCTTCTAGGTAAAATCTTGGCAGATTTTTTATTGATTTATGCACATATTTTCAATTAATATTCTTTTACCTTCATTTGCAATGTTTATTGCTGCATTTTCATCTCTATCTTGAATTTTCCCACATTTATCACAGTAATATACACGTTCTTCGAGTAGCAAATCTTCTTTAATACTGCCACAATTACTACACTTTTTGCTTGACGGAAACCACCTATCTACTTTAATTATTTTTTTTCCAAGACTATTTAATTTATTTTTTAGCATTGTCAAAAATTTACAATAGCCTGTGTCATATATATATGTACCGTCATCAAATTTTGAAGTCATTTCTTTTATAGATAATGTTTCAGCTACTATAACATCATATTTTTTTGATATTACATTAGAAAGTTTATCCAAAAAATCTTTTCTTTTAAATGCTATTGTTTTATGTAACTTTTGTATATGTTTTAAGTGTTTATACCAATTTTTAGAGAATTTTATTTTTCTAGATAATATTTTTGATAAGTATTTTAGTTTTTCAATTGAACTTTTATATGGTCTTATAAATTTAGGAGTATTTCCGTTACTATCAACAAAAATATCACTAATTTTAAAATCCAATCCTAATATATTGTCAATATTTAATTTTTTATTTATTTTTGGAATTTCTGTGCATACTAAAATTGATACATAATATCTATCAATTTTATCTGACATTACTATACATCTTTTTATAACTAAACCGTTTGGTATTTTTCTATAAAGTTTTATTTTGATCATACCTATTTTGGGTAATCTTAATCTATTATTATTTATTCTTATATTGTTATTTACCAAGCAAGTTATGTAACTTTTCTTATCATCATATTGCTTGCTTTTAGGAAATTTTCCTCTATGACTAAAAAAATTTGTAAAAGATTTATTAAGATTACACCATTCATTACATATAGCTAAACTATCTGCTTTCTTTAATTCAGGATAAAATTCTTTAATTTTAGATAATGATGGTATTTTACATTTACTATTAAAATACTTTTTATCAACAAATTTGTCATTTCTTTCACAATATTTTACATATTTTTTATATCTATTATATTCTTCCGTTCTATAACAAAGTAGCTTATTATATATACTTTTACAGCACTTGAAATTATTTTCAATTTTTTCTTTTTGAACATCATTTGGATATATTCTATATTTATATGTGATAAATTTTAACATAAAAAACGTTCTCCTTTTACTATAAAATTAAAATGGACTTTCATTATTATATATTTATTGTGCAACTTAACGTGCATTAAACTTACAGAACTAAAAATTCCGTAGTGGCCTAGTGGGCTAGCTTTGTGACATCCAATTAAGGTTCATGCGTACAGCACATAATCTAGTGCTAATTTAGCATGCAAACTCCGGTGCCCCCGGACATATATATTATATTACTTACTCAATCATATATCAATTAAAAGTACTATACAATTACTGTCTAGTTTTGTCGATGCACTACATTAGGGCTAGCTTTTTAAAAAAGTGTGTACACTTTTTTAAAAAGCTAGCCCTAATGTAGAATATTTTAATGTGCGGTACATAGTCTATATAAGAGGTGAACTTTTATGAATAGATATTTAGGCATTGTAAATTACAATGATGATATTTCTAACTGTAATTTTATAGAAGAAATGCACATAAATTTAAAAAAACGTTTTTCTATATCCGAATGTATTAATATGTTTAAGACTAAACATATTAATCTATCTAATGGATTTTTCTCAAAAAGCTTTGACAAAAATAAATATTGCATAATGCATACAGGAAAAATCTATAATATAAAAGATATAAAAAATAAATTAATAAAACTTGGATACTGCTTTAATACAAAAACTAATTTAAGAAAAAGTAAAGTCATACCTGAAGAATATTTGGATACTTATTTAGATGCAGAAATATTACTTTCTTGCTATAATGAATATAAAGAGAAATTTTTAGAATTACTTGATGGTGTTTTTGCAATATGTATCTATGATAAAATTAATGACACTATTTTTTTAGCAAAAGATAGAATTGGAGTTAAACCACTATATTACATGAAAAACGATAATAACTTTATTTTTTCTACTAATATAAAAGATATTCTTTGTATACCTAATATAGAAGCTAAAATAGATAAACAATCAGCACTAGAACTTATTGCTCTTCGGCCCTGCACATACACCCGGAATTACATATTTCAAAGATATTTTTGAATTACTTCCAGGTCATTACGCAATTTATTCTAATATGGGACTTATAACATACAAATATTGGGATTTAAAAACAGCTCCTTGTAACGATGATGAAAATACCTGTATAAAAAAAATTAGAAAATTAGTTATGAATGCAACTAATACACAAATAAATAACGAAACTATATCTTGTATGTTATCAGGTGGATTAGATTCTAGCATACTATCTACTATTGCTAAAAATAAAAGTCAAAATTTAAATACTTTTTCAATTGAATACGAAAACAATAAATCAGATTTTATATCAAATAATTATCAACCTACTATTGATTCTGATTATGTTAAAATTATGCAAAAACATTTAAATACTAATCATAGTAATATAAGTTTTAACGCTAATGAATTATATAATTTACTTGTGCCATCTATGATAAATAGAGATATGCCCGGCATGGCTGATGTTGATTCATCAATGCTAGCATTTTGCATGGCTATAAAAGAAAAAAATACTAATATATGTTTATCTGGAGAATGCAGTGATGAAATTTTTGGAGGCTATCCTTGGTTTTATGATAAAAAATTCATAAATACACAAGACGATGATGGATTAAATTTTTTTCCATGGTGTCTATCCAAAAATATACGTGAAAATCTAATAAATAAAGATATTATTTCTAAAAATGAAATAAGTGAATATATTGATTATAATTACAAAAATACATTAAAAAATGTTACATTTTTAAATAATGAATCAGAAGAAAATAAAAAATTCAGGAAAGTTCAATATCTTACTATTAAATGGTTTATGAATACTTTACTAGAACGAACAGAACGAGCTGCAAATTATGCTGATTTAGATGTTAGAATTCCATTTGCAGATTACAAAATTTTTGAATATGTATACAACATACCATATAATCTGAAACTTGGTTTAAATAAAAGTACCTTAGTTCCAATTGAAAAGTCACTTCTTAGAAAAGCATTTGAAAATGATATTCCTAAAGAAGTTTTAAATAGAAAAAAGTCTCCTTTTCCTAAAACATATGATCCTAAATATTTAGAATTAGTAGAACAAGAAATAAAAATAATATTAACTAATAAAAACGATACAATATTTAAATTGATCGATAAAGAATATCTTACAGAAATAATTAATACAAAACGGACAAAACTTAACTGAAAATTGGTTTGGGCAACTTATGACTTATCCGCAGACTTTAGCTTTTATAATACAAATTGACTATTGGTTAAAAATTTATAATATAAAAATAGAGTTGTAATTATGTTAATACAAATATAAACATTTAAGTAAACAGCCTTAATATAATAATAAAGGTATGAATAATTAATTATTCATACCTTTATTATTATACAAATTTAAACAGTTTTATTAAACCATTTCAGCCATTGCACCTGCTGCTTTTAATGCTTCTACTAATTTTTCAGCATCTTCTTTTGGCATAGCTTCTTTTATTGTCTTAGGAGCTGCGTCAACTAAATCTTTAGCTTCTTTAAGTCCTAAAGCAGTTGCTTCTCTAACAGCTTTTATAACTGCTATTTTAGTTGCTCCTGCATCTTTTAATACTACATCAAATTCTGATTTTTCTTCAACTGCTGCAGCTCCACCAGCTACAGGTCCAGCAACTACAGCTGCTGCTGCAGATACTCCAAATTTTTCTTCTATTGCCTTAACTAAGTCGCTTAATTCAATTACAGATAATTTTTCAACTTCTGCTACTATTTTTTCTATTTTCTCCATTTTAAAATTCCCCTTTCAAATATGCTTATATATTAAGCATTTGTTTCTTGTTTTTCTCTTGCTTGGTCTAGCACTACTGCTAAATTACGTATATTTCCAAGTAATGCACTAGCAAGCATAGCATATAATGTGTCTTTTGATGGTAAATTAGCTAATTTTTTAACTTCTTCACCAGAAATTACTTTTGCATCCATTATACCTGATTTAAATGTGTAAAAATCATGAGTTTTTGCATAATCATTTACAGTTTTTGCACATGATACATAATCATCATAACCAATAACTACTGCTGTTGGTCCTTCAAGTATTCCATCTAATCCTTCAATTCCAGCATCTTTTGCTGCATGAGCAATAACAGAGTTTTTAATAACCATATATTCATTATGTTCTTCTCTTAATTCTTTACGAAGTTTTGTATCATCTTCAACAGTTATACCTCTATATTCAGTAAATACAACCATCTTAGCCTTTTTAAATTTTTCACAAAGAATTGTTGCTTGATCTTGTTTTTGCTTTAATATTTTTTCACTTGGCATTTATTATTTCGCCTCCTCCAAAATTAAAATTCTGCAAAGCGAGATGTTTTGCAGAATTTAAAATACGATTTTAAATCTAAACACCTCGGTAGGATTTATGAATTTAATCACCTACTGTCTTTGGCTTATTATTTTTACTTATTTAGATGATGAATTTATTTTTAGTCCAGCACCCATTGTTGATGCAATAGCAACAGATTGTAAATATGTTCCTTTTGCAACAGCAGGTTTTGCTTTTATTATAGTTTCTAATAAAGTCATATAATTTTCTTTTATTTTGTCAGCACCGAAAGATATTTTTCCAATTGGACAATGAATTATATTGTTTTTATCCAATCTATATTCAATTTTACCAGCTTTAGTTTCAAGTACTGCTTTTGCTACGTCTAAAGTAACTGTTCCAGATTTAGGATTAGGCATTAAACCTTTAGGTCCTAATAATTTTGCTACTCTTCCAAGTGCAGGCATCATATCAGGTGTTGCTATAATTGTATCAAATCCAAACCAATTTTCAGTTTGTATTTTTTTAATCATATCATCATCTCCAACAAAATCAGCACCTGCTTCTTTTGCTGCTTCTGCTTTTTCACCTTTAGCTAAAACTAATACTTTTTTAGTTTTACCAGTACCATTAGGAAGTACTACTACTCCTCTAACTTGTTGATCAGCTTGTTTACCATCAACACCTAATTTAACATGCATTTCTACTGTTTCATCAAATTTAACTTTAGGCATTTTAAGCATCAATTCAATAGCTTCATTTATATCATATACTTTTCCTGGTTCTACGATTTTAGCTATTTCTTTCATTCTTTTACTCATTTTTTTCCCTCCTTTGGTTTTAGCGAATAATTCTAATTATTCTCCCATTTTTAGTCTTTAACAATAATCCCCATTGATCTAGCTGTACCCTTTATAAGAGATACTGCAGATTCTAAAGATGAAGCATTTAAGTCTGCTTTTTTCATTGTTGCTATTTCTTCTACTTGCTTAGTTGTTACTGCTCCTACTTTATCTTTTTGTGGTTTACCAGAAGCTTTTTCTATTTTAGCTGCTTGTTTAAGCAAAACTGCTGCAGGTGGAGTTTTCAAAACATATTCAAATGTTTTGTCACTATATACTGTAAGTATAACTGGAAATATCATTCCACTATCTTTTGCAGTTTTTTCATTAAAATCTTTACAAAACATCATAATATTGATACCTGTAGGTCCTAATGCAGGTCCAACTGGTGGTGCAGGATTTGCTTTTCCTGCTGCTATTTGTAATTTAACAACATGAGTTATTTTTTTCTCTGCCATCTTAATTCACCCCCTTAAAATTGCATATTTTATATTTTACATTTTTTGTACTTGATCAAATTCTAAATCTACTGTAGTTTTTCTACCAAACATATCTACTGTAACTACTACTCTTCTTTTTTCCTTTTGTATTTTTTCAATTACAGCAGGATAATTATAAAATGGATCTGTTGTTATTCTAACGCTATCTCCTACTTCATAATCTAATGTTACAATATCATCTATACCTAAAGTTTTCATTTCATCTTCTGTAAGAGGCATTGGTTTTTCACCTACACCTACAAAACTGAAAACTCCCTTTATATGTTTTACAGCATACCATGTTTCATCACTCATCATCATTTTGACAAGTATATAACCTGGAAATACTTTCTTTATAGATGTTTTTTGCTTACCATCTTTTATTTCTATTTCTTCTTCCATAGGAATTATTATATCTTGTATTTTATCTTGCAAATTTCTGTTTTCAATAACTTTTTCCAAAGTTACTTTAACTTTATTTTCATAACCAGAATATGTGTACACAACGTACCAATTCAATTCATTAGACTCTTCTAATTTTTCATTATTTTCGTTATTAGTAACTTTTCTTTCCAAACCTACTCGCTCCTTTGTTAACAATTACGCTTTTATTAAGCAATTTTTACAGTTATAAAATTCCAAAATAACATATCTAATTTTTCAACTATCATATCAAAGCTTAGAACTATAGCTGCTAAAGCAAGTACTAAAAATAAAACCATAACAGTATTGTTTATTAATTGCTTTTTTGTAGGCCATACAACTTTTTTAAGTTCTGCCTTTACACCTTTAAAAAAACCTTTTGCCATTTGCAAAGCCACCCTTCTAATTATTTTGTTTCTTTATGAATTGTATGCTTTTTACAGAATTTACAAAACTTTTTCATTTCTATTCTATCTGGATTGCTTGTTTTATTCTTTTCTGTTTCATAATTTCTTTGTTTACAATCACTACATGCTAATGTTAAATTTTCTCTCATTTTAAAACACCCCCAAGACGTTACATAATCTATATGTATATAATTTTTACTTATACATTCTAACATAAATATGAATAAATGTCAATAATATTATGCAATTATACTATTTTTTACGACAAATAAACACTTTTTAAATTATTTTCCATATTATAACAAACCATTTCGTATATTATAAAATAAATGTTGTTGAATAATTCCAGCATAACTTCCAAAATAATCTTCTGCATATTCAAATATTTCTTTTAAGCTAGATTCTTTTTTTAAGTATAATTTTTCCATAACTCTTTTTACCCAAACATCTATTGGAAAAACATCTTGCCTCCCATATGAAAATAACATAACACAATCTGCAACTTTAGGTCCTACACCTACAAATGACATCAATACTTTTTTTAATTGCACATTAGTTAATTTTGAAGTACATTCCGCATAAATATTATTTTCCATTAAATCAGCTACAGTTTTCACTAAATATTTATCTCTAAATCCTACACCACAAGCTTTAAACTCTGCTTCTGTAACATTAGATAATTCTTCAATTGTAGGAAATAAATGATATTCCTTTTCTTCAAATATAACTTTTTTCCCATATCTATTTGAAATCTCTTCAATAGATTTTTTTATTCTAGGAATATTATTATTTGATGATATAATATAAGAAATTAAAGTCTCAAAAGTTGCTTGATTTAATATATGAATTCCAGTTGTATTTTTAACTGCTTTTTTAATATTATCATCTAAACATATTATTTCAGATTCAATTCTAGCATAATTATTATATAAATCAAAATAATATTCTACTGTATCTTTTAAATTTTCTTTTAAATTTGAATATACATATATAAAGTTATTATTTTGTTTTATTCTAATAACTCTATCAGATATGATTCCTATAAACTCAGAATTATATCTATTTTCTGAATCACTCATTATTTTTTTCCATCTAAAACATTGTCCACATTCTAACGTATCAAATAAATTAAAACACTCAACTTTTAAAACTAAATCTGGATTTTCTTTTATGACATAATTTAGTTTTTCTTCTTCAATTACCATAATAAATCACCTAATAAAAAAAACCGATAGAATCGGTTTATACATGGAGCGGGTGATGGGAATCGGACCCACACAGCCAGCTTGGAAGGCTGGAATTCTACCATTGAACTACACCCGCATTTCTTAGCAGTATATATATTATACTAACTTTTTAATTGTTTGTCAATAGAAAATACTAAAAAAGTTAAAATAATTGAAATTTTTAATTTTCTAATGATTCTAAATCTAACTTGTGTAAAAAAGTTAATTGCATTTGTATTTATTTTATGCAAATAATATAGTCACTACTAATTAATATATGCTATAAATTATTTATTTATTATAATTTAATAACAAAAATCAGTATAAATATTTTACTTAAATTGCTTTGTTACAAATTTTAAAAAGCTAGCCCTATGATCTATTTTCTGAAACTTTAACTACATTTTCAAGTAATGACAAAACAGTAGTAAGTCCAATACCACCTGGCACTGGTGTTGTAAATTTAGCCACTTTATTTACATTTTCAGTATCTACATCTCCAATTATTTTTCCATTTTCTGTTCTATTTATTCCAACATCAATTACAATCGAACCTTCTTTTACCATATCATCAGTAATTATCTTAGGCTTTCCAACAGCTACTATTAAAATATCTGCATTCAATGTAAATAATTTTAAATTTTCAGTTTTAGAATGACATATTGTAACAGTAGCATTTCTATTTAATAATAACGCTGCTATTGGTTTTCCTACTAAAATACTTCTACCTATAACTACAACATTACTTCCAGCAATATGAATATTTAAATCATCTAATACAGTCATAATTCCTTTTGGCGTACAAGATACAATTCCAGATTCGTTTGCAAATAACCTACCAAGATTTAAAGGATGAAGTCCATCTACATCTTTACATGGTGAAATGCTATTTAAAATTTTATTTTCATCTAAATGTTTATATAATGGAAGTTGTACTAATATTCCATCTACTGAAATATCATCATTTAACTTTTTTATAACACCTATTATTTTATCAGTTGTAACTAATGTATCAAATAAAAACTCTTCTTCTTCAATGCCTACTTCTTTGCACATATTTCTTTTTTTACTTACATATATTTCAGATGCTTTATCATCACTTGCACATATTAATACAAGTTTTGGAACTATATTATTTTCTTTTAATTTATCTATTTTTTTTATTAATTCTTCTTTTTTATTTTTAACTATTGTTTTTACATCTATTATCATTTGCTTACCTTTACTTTCCTATGATTTTATCAATTGCCTCTTTAATATATACAGCTGAAGAAAATGGTGCAACTTTGCTAGGAAGAGCTAGCGCCCATACAACATTAATTCCAATTTGTTTAGCATACTCAAAATTTACTCCTCCGAGGACTTGATGATAAATCAATAATACAACATTTTTTATTTATTATATCCAATTTTTCTTTATTTAATATAACTTCTGGAATTGTATTAAAAATTACATTAAAAACTCCTAAGTATTTATCTATTTCTTTTAAATTTATCGGAATATATCCCATTGATATTATTTCTGCTATATCTTTTTCTTTTCTAGCTTCTACATATACAGTAGCACCAATTCCATGTAACATTTTACTAAGTACTTTACCTATTCTACCAAATCCCATAACAAGCACTTTTGAACTACATAATGTAAAATCTGTAATTTCCATTGCTGTTTGTATAGCACCTTCTGCTGTTGGTATACTATTTAAAATTGCTACTTCTTCTAACTCTAATAAATCATAATATTTTATCTTATTTACATTAAATTTTTCTTTTATATCTTTTGAAATACTACCTGAAAATATAACTTTACTTTTAGACATTTTAATAATATCATCTACTGTAAGTTTTTCACCAGTTATATTATTACCATCTTTTGAAAATGGTATTGGTGCTATGATATAATCAGATTCATCATATTCTGCTACAAAATTTTCACTTTCTAAATATAATTCTCTTAATTTTAAACTTCTACTATCCGTTCCTAATATACAATATTTTTTCAATATAATCACCTATTAAACTATATTCAAAAAACTATTTTAATATTACTTTTTAATTTCTAAACCTTTTATAAATCTATATATTATTTCATCTAATTTATTTTTACCTTTAAGAACTACTTTACTTTTACATATTTGTAGTAATTCAATAATATCATATATTTTAAATTTTTCAATATTTTCTTTTTCTGCTACATATTCAATTAATGATACAATTACCTCTTTATATGTTTTAACTTCTTTTATCCCTATTTTTTTCATAAGTGTTGGAATTACTGTCTCAAATAAAGTCTTTTTTGTATCTCTATTTACTAAACTAAGTGAAATATATATTTTATTTAAATTATCATTATCATAATTAAATAAACTTTCAAAATATATTTCTTCGTCAATATTATTAATATAATATTCAAATCCATCTAATTTATCTAACTTTTTCATAGCATCATAATATCCAAGTTTTAATAATTTATTTGATGTTATACTATCGAAAGCTAAAATATTTGGTAAATTATTTTTTGGCTCTACTAATAATAAATTCATATCCTTTATTTTTTGTATTCTTTTAATATCCTTAGCTCTAAATATAGAACCAGTTCTAATTGCTATTATATTTTTATATCCATTATCTGCTAACATATTTATAGGGCAATTGTTATATATTCCACCATCCATATATAATTTTCCATCAGTTGCCTCTTGCTTAAATACGGGAAGCTGGCCACTTGCCATAATATAATTTTTAAGTAATCCTTTTGGTATATCTTCTAAAAATAATTCTAAAGGTTTTTTATCTGTAATAGAAAAAGTTACTAAACCAAATCTTGTATTAGACGCTCTAAGTTTATCTTCATCAATATATTTATCCATAAAATCTCTCATTTTTTCTGTACCTATACCACCATTTTTAACGGTATCAGTGAATTTTTTAGATAAATATTTAACAATATCAAAATTAATATACTTTTTAAGTGCTGCTGTTAATTTTTCTTCATTTACATCAAATAAAGTTGTATATTGTATAGTTTCCCATATTTTATATGCTTCTTCAAAATTTCCTTGTGCTACCATTGCACCATTTATAGCACCAATTGAAGTTCCAGTTATTGCTATTATATTATAGTTATGTTCATATATTGCTTTTAAAGCGCCCATATGATATGCACCACGTGCTCCTCCACCTTCTAAAACTATTCCCACATCCATAAAATTACCTCTTGATTTTTTCTGCTATTTTATTATATACTTTCAGCATTTCTGGTTCACTACAAAAATATTTAACTTCATTAAAAGGTACCCATTTAACTCCACTATTTTCATCTGCTTTTATAGATAATTCATCATTTTCATCTGCTTCTAATAAATAAGTTACATTTAAATGTTGATGAGAAGATACATATTTTCCTCTTTTAATATGACCCCAAACTGGTAATATATCTAATGCAATTATTTCATTAGTTATAGGTTTTATATTTATAACTGATGTTTCCTCTTTTGCTTCCTTAATTGCTACATCTAAAAAATTACTTTCACCATCTGCGTGTCCACCAGTCCAGCTCCATGAATTATATATATTATGAAATATCATTAGCACTTTATCACGATTTTTATTAACAATCCAGCTACTACTTGTCATATGAGCTATTTCATTAGTCCTTACTAATATATCATCAAACTTATTTATATATTCTAACATAACTTGTTTATCTTTTTCTTCTTGTGCGTTATATGGAATATAATTTATAATTTCTTCTTTAAAATTCATAATTACTCCTTATCTGTATACCCATACTTACTATAAAATTCATCTTTAAATTCTGTTAATCTATCTTCTTTTATCGCTTCTCTTACATTTTCCATAAGTCTTACTAAGAATCTTAAATTATGGATTGAAAGTAGTCTTGCACCTAATACTTCATTACACTTAATTAAATGTCTTATATATGCCTTTGTGTAGTTTCTGCAAGTATAACAATCGCATCCTTCTTCAAGCATTGTAAAATCTTTTGCATATTCTGCATTTCTTACTACTACTTTACCATTATGAGTTAATGCTGTTCCATTTCTTGCAATTCTAGTAGGAAGTACGCAGTCACACATATCTACACCAGATAGTACTGCTTCTATTAAATAATCTGGCGTACCTACACCCATTAAGTATCTTGGTTTATCTGCTGGTAATAATGGAGCTGTGTGATATAACATATCTAAAAATATATCTTTTGGCTCTCCTACGCTTAAACCTCCAATTGCATATCCTGGAAAATCTAACTTTTTGAGTTCTTTTGCACTTTGCTCTCTTAAATCTTTATACATTCCACCTTGAACTATTCCAAATAATGCTTGTTTTTCTGTATTTTTATGATATTCTTTACATCTTTTAGCCCACCTTGTAGTACGCTCCATAGATGCTTTTACATAATCATAACTTGATGGATATGGAGCACATTCATCAAAACACATCATAATATCACTACCTAAATAATTTTGTATTTCCATAGATTTTTCAGGAGATATAAAATGCTTAGAACCATTTAAATGTGATCTAAATTCTACACCTTCTTCACTTATTTTTCTTAAACTATTTAAACTAAATACTTGAAAACCACCACTATCTATTAATATATTTCTATCCCAATTCATAAATTTATGAAGACCACCTGCTTCTTTTATTAAATCATGTCCTGGTCTTAAATATAAATGATATGTATTAGAAAGTATTATAGTAGCTCTTACTTCATCTTTTAATTCTTCTGGTGATAATGTTTTAACCGTAGCTTGCGTACCTACTGGCATAAATACTGGTGTTTCTACATCTCCATGTGGCAGATGTAATATTCCAAGTCTTGCCCCTGTTTTTTTATCTGTTTTAATTATTTCAAATTTTAATGCTTCTTTCAAAAAATTCACTCCTTATATAATATGAACTATATTCTTTATATAAATTCAGTTTTTATATAAAGATTACTCTAAACTCATAATATTTGTAATATTAGAAAGATTTCTACTCACTAAATTAACTATATGTTCTTTAATATATTAATATAATACTATATTTTTACAAGTTTTTCAAGTTTTTTTAAAATATATATATTTTTTTAGTAAAACATATATATATTTAAACATTTTTTTGGAAAAATAGTTGACATAACACAAAGGAGTATGATATAATATAAATATTATAAATATGAAAGGAGTATTAACTAATGTTATTAAAAACACTGAATATTAATAAATTCCGGGAACAAAGAAAAGTAATGGTTATTAAAAGAAGAACTATAGTATCTATTCTATTAGTAATCTCGCTTTTGGGTTTAATTTATATAAGTAATAAATTAATTCAAATAGAGAAAGCTAATAACATAGTATTGTCTGCTCAAGAGGAAGCAGACAATATAATTTTTTCTGCTCAAGAGAAAGCTGACAACATAATTTTTTCTACTGAAGAAAAAGCAAAAATAATTTTACATGAGGCTAATAAAAAAGCAAATCAACAATTATATAGTAAAGTTAAAAATGCAGAAAAAATAGCAAAAAAAATAAAAAAATCTGCCAAAGATGAAGCTGCTATCATAATTAAAAAATCAATTAATACAAAAATTGATGACATTGAAGTATTACTTGCTATAACTGAAAAAGAAGCTGGTGATCAGCCAATTAAAGGTAAAGCTGCTGTAGCATCAACAATTTTAAACAGAATTAAAAGTAATGACTTTCCAGATAACGCTATTGATGTAGTTTACTCACCAGGACAATTTCAGCCAGTTAGTAATGGAACTATAAAAAATGCTATAATTTCTAATACAACATACAAAGCCGTTAAAATTGCACTTAAAGGAAAAGACTACTCTAATGGGGCACTATACTTTTACAATCCAAATATAAGTGACAAATGTAATAAGCAATGGTTTAACACGCTTACAACTACTGCTATAATTAAAGATCACATTTTTAAAAAATAATAATCTTTTAGGGCTAGCTTTTTAAAAAAATATCAGCAAAAATTTGCTGATATTTTTTTATATATTTTAAATCATTTTCATACCCCTAATTATTTGTTTTGTTTCAGCGCTTATTCTAAATGATTCAACTATTTTTTGAAGTGTTTTGTTATATGTAAATTTGTCTAAATTATTATCTTTTAGTAATTTCATAGTTTTATCTTCAAATTTTATAAAGCATTCACATAAACACCACGCAACACCCATTTTAACATAATATCCTTCATTTGAAATATTATTTAAAATACTTAATATTTCATCTATATAATTTTTATCTATATACATTGTCATAAACATTACAACTGCAAAACGTATTTTAAATTCTTCTTTTGTTTGTATATATTCTTTTAAAATAATTAAAAAATTTTCTTTATTTTTTTCAATACATTTAAATTTTGTGCAAAACGAGTCACAAATAGCCCAGTTATCTATATGTTCTACAAAAGATTTTATTAATTCTAATGTAACTAGATAGTCTTCTTTTATATATCCTATAACCAAACCTTGAAGCATTATTTCTTCATAATAGTTATATTTTGCTACTTTAAAATATTGCATATAATTACCTTTTGCAATTTCTTTAGCAATTAATCTTAATTTTGGAATTTGAATTCCTAATATATTATTTATTCCAGGCACTAAGTTTTTGTGAAAACTTAAATATTTAGAATCTGATATACTTTCCAAATATACAACTAATTTGTTATATTCTTCATTATTCCAAAACTTTTTGTTCATTTACTTCCTCCAAGTTATCATTTTCAATATTCATTATATCTTTTACAAATAGTGGAGATATTCCACAAATAGCTGCTATTATGCCAAATATTATAAAGCATATATTAACTCCCATTGTATCACAAATAGGGGCAGCTATAATCATTCCAAGTGGAGATGCCATAACTAGCATTGCACTTATAATTGAAAAAACTCTTCCGTAGTACATTTACATCTATCTTTTCTTGTAACAGTGCTGTATATAGTCCTGAACAAAATGATCCTGCTGCTCCCATAATTATGCTAAGTACTGCAAATATTACGAATGCTGATGATGGTAAAAGTCCTGAAATCATTACAGTTATTCCAACAGTAATTATAGATATTATTATAGCAATTACTTTTTTCTTTTTACATCCAAAAATTCCTAACATAACAGCTCCCAAAGTCATACCTATCCCAAATACTGTTTCTATTATGCTTGCATTTATTGCAGTTCCATTAAAATGATTTTTTGTCATTAAAGGAAATAAAGTTCCAAGTGGTATAATTACTATTTCCATTATAGCAATTATTATTGAAAGTTTAAATATACCTTTACAATTTTTAAGTGCTAAAAACCCTTCTTTCATATCTTTTAATACATGAACTTTTTTAATTTCACTTTTATTTAATTCTGGAAGTTTTATACAAAGTAATGATAATATTGCAAAGATAGCACCAATTATATCAATTAATGCAATATATCCAATATCCATAAATGCTAAAAATGCAGCTCCTATTATAGGTCCTATAACTTGTGAACCAGCTACTAGCATTTGATTCCAACCTGATGCTTTTGTTAAATATTCTTTTGGTACTAGTAAAGGAATTGAGCTAGAAAGTGATGGTGAGTGAAATGCACTACCTATTGAACGCACAAACATTACTATCATTATGATCCAAATAGGAATATCACCTAAAATTCCAGCTATTACTAAAAATGAAGTAGCCACTGCTATTGATAAATCAGATAATATCATTATCTTTTTTCTACTATATCTATCTACTATAACACCAATAAATGGTCCTAATATTCCTTGTGGCATAAATGACATAAGTGTTGCTACAAGAAGTATAGTAGCAGAACCAGTTTTTTCAGTTATCCACCAAATTATGGCAAAACTTACTATACTGCTTCCTAAAAACGAAAAAGCTTGTCCTAGCCATATTATAAAAAAAGTTTTCTTCCAATTTTGCGTTTTTACTATATTTTCCAATTATATCTCTCCTATTTTTTCATATTTTTTTGTCTTGCTACTTCATACATACTAATTGCAGCAGAAACTGATGCATTTAGTGAATTTATATTTCCAGTCATCGGTATTTTAATCATTGCATCACAATTTTCTTTAACAAGTCTTGATATTCCATCACCTTCATTACCTATTACTAATCCTAAAGCTCCTGAAAGGGAAGTAGCATATATATCTGATGCACCTTCCATATCTAAACCATAAATCCATAAACCTTTTTCTTTTAGATATTTTATACTTTCGGTTATATTTGTAACTCGAGCTACTTTTACATAACTACAAGCTCCTGCTGCAACTTTTTCTACTGTATCAGTTATTTGGCAGCTATTTCTTTTTTGTATTATACATCCATGAAAACCTAAACAATCTATACTACGAAGTATTGCACCTAAATTATGTGGATCTTCAATCTTATCTAATATTATAACAAAAGGTACTTCATTTTTTTTAGTTGCTACATCTAAAATATCATCTATTTCACAATACTGATAATCAGTAACAGATGCTACTATTCCTTGTGAATTTACAAGTTTTTCACCTTCTACTGTAACCATTCTATCTAATTTAAATTTGTCTGCGTCAACAGTAACAATTTTTTTATCTTTAGCGAGCATAACTACATCATGAACTTCACTACTACCTTTTTGTGCATATATTTTATTTATTGTCTTACCAGATACAATTGCCTCAGTTACTGGATTTATACCATATACTAATCCCATATTATTCTCCTTCTCTTTTCCTTAGGGCTAGCTTTTTAAAAACTGCATCTGCAGTTTTTAAAAAGCTAGCCCTAAGGAATTAATCATCTATTTTAAGCACACTCATAAATGCATCTTGTGGAAGCTGAACATTTCCTATTTGTCTCATTCTTTTTTTACCTTCTTTTTGTTTTTCTAGTAATTTTTTCTTTCTTGTAATATCTCCACCATAACATTTAGCTAAAACATCTTTTCTCATTGCTTTTACTGTTTCTCTTGCTACTACTTTTCCTCCAATACTTGCTTGAATTGGTATTTCAAACATTTGTCTTGGAATAATATCTTTTAATTTTTCTGCTATTTTACGTCCTCTACTTTCTGCTTTTGTTTTATGAACTATAAAAGACAAAGCATCTACTAATTCACCATTTAACATTATATCTAATTTAGAAAGTTGTGCCTTAGCATATTTTTCTATTTCATAATCAAATGAAGCATAACCTTTTGTTCTAGACTTTAAACTATTAAAAAAGTCATATATAATCTCATTTAAAGGTAAATAATATTCTAAATCTACTCTATTTGCATCAATATATTTCATATTTATAAATTCACCTCTGCGCTCAGTAGCTAAATCCATAACATTTCCAACATATTCTTTTGGCACAATTATATTTGTTTTAGCAATTGGTTCTTCCATATAATCTATAATTTGAGGATTTGGAAGTTCAGATGGATTATATAATTCTAGAATTTCTCCATTTGTTTTATGAACTTTATATATAACAGAAGGAGCAGTTGTAATTATATTTAAGTCGTATTCTCTTTCTAGTCTTTCTTCAATTATTTCCATATGTAAAAGTCCTAAAAATCCACATCTAAATCCATGACCTAATGCAGCTGATGATTCAAGTTCAAAATTAAGTGAAGCATCATTTAATTTAAGCTTTCCAAGTGCTTCTTTTAAATCCTCATAATCACTACCATCTGCTGGATATATTCCAGAGTATACCATAGATTGTACTTTTTTATATCCTTTTAATTGAATAAGACAAGGATTTTTTTTATGTGTTATTGTATCTCCTACATGTATATCTGAAACAGAACGTATACTTGCACTTATATAACCCACATCTCCTGCAGATAACATATCACATTCAATATAGTTTCCGGGTTTAAAATATCCAACTTCTACTATTTCATATTCTACTTTATTTGACATAGTTATTATTGTATCACCTTTTTTTAAAGTGCCATCAAATATTCTAACATATGCTAGTGCTCCTTTGTAGTTATCATAAACACAATCAAATATAAGAGCTGATGTAGGTTTACTTATATCTCCTTTTGGAGCAGGAACATTATTTACTATAAGCTCTAACACAGATTCAACATTAATCCCTGTTTTTGCAGATATTTCAGGAGCATTCATTGCTTCTAATCCTATAATATCTTCAATTTCTTTCTTTACTTCAAGTGGTCTTGCACTTGGAAGATCTATTTTATTTATAACAGGAAATACTTCTAAATTATTTTCTAATGCTAAATATACATTAGCTAATGTTTGTGCTTCAACTCCTTGTGCTGCATCCACTACAAGTATTGCACCTTCACACGCAGCAAGAGATCTAGACACTTCATAATTAAAATCTACATGTCCAGGTGTATCTATTAAATTTAAAATATATTCATTTCCATCTTTTGCTTTATATTTCATTCTAACAGCTTGAGATTTTATAGTAATTCCACGTTCTCTTTCTATATCCATATTATCTAATAATTGTTCTTGCATTTTTCTTATATCAATACTACCTGTCATTTGAAGTAATCTATCTGCCAAAGTAGATTTACCATGATCAATATGTGCTATAATACTAAAATTTCTTATATATTGTTGTTTATCCATTAAAGTTCCTTCCTTAGGGCTAGCTTTTTAAAAAATATACTACGCCAGAATTTCTTAATTTATTATATCAGTTTTTATCCAAATATTCAAGAATTTTAAGACAAAAGATTTAAAATAACTACCAAATATGTTATAATATTTAGCAAGAGGTAAATAAATGTTTAATATAAATGATAAAGTAAAAATTACTAATACAAACCTATATGGTAAAATATGTAGAATATACAATAATATATGTATTGTTAAAATAAATAATAAAAAAGTAAAAATTGATGAAAATAAATTACAACTTTTTAATTATCCTGAAACAAATACTAGATCTAGTGTAACTTATGATATAGATAAAAATAAAGATTTTAGCAATGAAATAATGCTTAGACATAAAACAAAAGATGAAGCGATATATGAATTAGATAAATTCATTGATGATTGCATATCAAATGAAGTAAAAATTGTACGTATTATTCATGGTAAAAACGGAGGAGTTTTAAGAAAAGCTGTACATGAATATCTAAGACATAATAAATATGTAGAAAGTTACAAACTAGGTGGTTATTTTGAAGGACAATTTGGTGTAACAATAGCTAATTTAAAATAATAAAAGATCGCTAATATTTTAAATCAGCGATCTTTTATTGTTTTAAAATTAATCTTAAATTAAAAGTATATACTATTTTTATATAATTATCCAATATTTTGTATATTAAAAAAATTACTACACACAATATAACTAAAAGTTTATAATAAAAAATACTTACTGTATTTTTTACTTAAATAGTCCCAAATTTCATCATCAATTACTTTAAAATCTTTATATACACCTTGCGCATTAGGTAAAATAGTAGTTTTATCCTCCATTAATTTTTTTGCCTCTTTAACAAACTCAAAATTTATATCTATCTCACTATTTAAAGTTGAATAACTTAAATTAATCCATGTAGGACAAACACGTAAAATATTAGTTTCAGATATTTTTTCTTTTAATTTATCTAAATCATATTTTACTTCTTTTATTTCAACATTCATTTTACCATTTTCATATGTAAATACAATATATTCCGCACCTTTTTTACCATATCTTGTGCCTAATGTACCTGCATTAATTAAAAGTTTATTATTAATTAATTTATATCCAGCAGGCTCATGTGTATGACCAAATATCAATATATTTTCTTTTAAATTTTTAGATATTTCATCTAACTTTTTTGTATCATTTAAATATATTTCTTCACTTAAATCATTAGGAAAGCCATGCAGTAATTTAATTTTGAGTTCTTCTAAATTTAATGTTAAACTTTCAGGAAGATTTTTAATGTACTTAATACTTCTTATGTTTAAATTATCTCCAATAAACTTTATTGGCTCTTGTTGTTTAGTATTCCATTTATCTAATTTAGGATTTTTTAAATACTCTAAAATATATTTTTCTCTATTTCCTTTTATAACATATGGAGTCAAATTTTGTACCATCGCTATAACTTCATTTGAAAAAGGAAAATCTGTAATATTGTCTCCTGCTATTAAATAATAATCGATGTTTTGACTTGCTAATTCTTTTATAACACTTTCTAAAGCTACTATATTTCCATGTATATCGGATAAAATTGCTATTTTAATTTTTCTCACCTATCTCTTTCACCTAAAACATTAATATTTTAATTTGTTATTTTATAAAATGCTATGATAGTTATTTTTTCTATGTTTTAAAATCAAAAATAAACCACCAACTAATATTGGTAAATAAAAAGTATATATTCTCCAAAACAATATTGCCATTTTAATTTCATTTACTGCAAAAAATGTTTTAAATATAACGAAAAAACCACCTTCTGCTGCTCCTCCTGCTCCTGGAGTTGGAATAAATGCCATTATCATCATTAAAAATGTTTGAGCAGATATTATATTAATTATACTTTCACTATTATGTCCAAAAGCCCTATATACTGCATATGTTATAGTAGAAAAAGCAGTAAGCTGAATTATTGTAAGTATCATAGTTTTAAATATCATAATTTTTTCTTTTTTTATAACTTTAAATTCTTCATGAAACTTATCCATATCGGTTCTTAATTTTTCTAATTTTTGTTGACTATTTTTTAGTAAACCAATTTTATCTAAATATTTATATATAGTTTTTAAAATTCCATATACAAATTTTTTGTTAATACCTACCATTATTAAAAAAACAATAACAGCAAAGTTTATCACAAAACCTATTATACTTAAACTTACAAAACCAGTAACTATTTCTTTAAAATATACATATTTAAATATCATAATAATAGATGTATATATAACAAGAGACGCTTGATATATTATAAATTTAATTAAAAGTATACTTACGCTACTTGTAATACTTACTCCATTTTTAACCATAGTAATTGCTTGCATTGGTTGTCCTCCAGAAGAAAATGGTGTTATATTATTAAATAATTGCCCTATCATAGTAACTTGCAAACTATCTATAAAATCTTCATTTTTATATACTTTTTTAGTTATAATATTAAGGACTAATGATTCAATTAACCAGTATAATATAATTAATAACACACCTATAATTGCCCACATAGGATCTATATTTTTTATTATATTTAGCATATTATCTAAACCATCTACTATTATCATGTATCCAAATAACGCTATAAACATAAGTAAAACAATAATTATATTTATAACATTTTTGTTTATTTTATGTTTTTTACTCATTTTAATTTACTTACCTTTTTCTTACCAAGTTTATATATTTTATTATAATAACTTCTCCACATTTTAGAAACATTTTCTTCGCTATAAAATTTACTACATAACACAGCTTTTTGTGATGCTTTGTTATAATATGTTTCATCATTTTTTAGTTTTAAAATTTCATTTTTAAATTCTTCAACATTATTTCCTTTAATGTAGTAACCATCTAAAATACCTTTATATAATTCAATATCTCTAAGTAAAATTGGAACTTTACAATTTGCAGATTCAAGTATTGTCATAGGAAATAATTCTTCAAATGAAGCTAAAAACATAACATCAGACATATTGTATACATCATTCATTTCTTCTCTTGGAATTATACCTAAAAATTTAACATTAGAAGGTGGATTATCTACTACTTTTTTTATCTCTTCATAACCATCAGAAATTTTTTTAAATGAAAACCCTCCAGCCCAAACAAATTGAATATCTGGCAAACTTTTAGCAACTTCTATAAAATCAAAAAAACCTTTTCTTTTTTGAAGCTGACCTACACATAATACTAAAAACTTATCTTTATCAATATCATATTTTTTTCTTATTTTTTGTCTTTCACTTTTATCTAATTTAAAAAACCTATCCGCTGATACATAGTTTGGTATATATGTTACTCTTTCTCTTGGTATACCATACTCTACTAACTTTTCTATAAAATATGGATTGACTGTTATCAAATAATCCATACTTTTATAAAACTCTATTACATATTTATAAAATATCTTTTTAAATAATTTAGGTAATTTTATACTTTGTTCTAAAGTTTCTGGTAAAAAATGTACATAACCTACATGTGAAGATTTTATTTTAGTAAACGGAAGTGTTAAAAAATACTCCAAATTTATTGTATGATAATGCATAATATCAGCATACTTTATTTTATTTATACTAACTATATATTCATCATTTAATCTATTTTGTACTAAACTTACTTGTTCTTCATATGCTGAAAGTACACCTTGTCCTTTTACTCTATGTGCACCTGATAACATGTTTATTGTCCTTAACATAATAAAAAATCCCCCTTTTAAAATATAATATTACTATCTAATATATTTTGCTTTTTTTCATTTAATTTATCTTCTTTATCTATTTTAAAATATTCATCCATAATAGGTCTTACAACATTAGCTGTATATGTTCCTTCACCACCATGATTTATTACAGCAACTATTGCAATCTTTGGTTTATCATATGGTGCAAAACCCACAAATATACCATCACTAGAACCATTTGATACTTCAGCTGTACCAGTTTTACCTGCAACCTCAATACCTAAATCTTTAAATGTATTATATGATGTACCACCTCTATCATTAGTTACATAAAGCATTCCCAATTTTACTGCATCAATATATTCTTTCTTTATATCTAATTTTCTAGATTTAAAATCTACTCCTGTATAATTTGTAGCATAAGAATTCAATTCATCTAAACTTACTAATGTTTTTTCATTATCTTCAACAGATTTTATAACAGTTACTTTATTTAAATTACCACCATTTGCAATAGCAGAAATATAATTTACAAGTTCTAATGGAGTAAATGAATTTTGTGATTGACCAATTGCAGCTGATAATGTTTCTCCTAAATACCACTGTCCTGTATGTTTTTCTCCTGCTATTTGTCCAGATACTTCACCAGATATTTCAATTCCTGTTTTTTCATTAAGTCCAAATAACTTACCGTAATTTATTATTTCAGATATACCAATTCTTCTACCAACTTCATAAAAATAGCAATTACATGATACTTTTAAAGCATCTGATATATTTATATTTCCATGTGTTCTTCTATACATTTCATATATCCAACATTTAGGTTTATGACCATATGGATAAATTCCAGGATCATTAATTTTTTCATCAACTGTTATTTTTCCAATATTTAAACCAGCTAAACCAACTAACATTTTAAATGTAGATCCAGGAGAATACAACCCTGCTATTGTTCTATTAAACATAGGTTTTACACTTGAATTTTTAAGTTCATTCCATTTTTTATAATCTATTCCATTAGTAAAACTATTTATATCAAATGAAGGATAACTAACTGATGCTAATATTTCTCCTGTAGTTGTATCTAAAACAACTACACTACCACTACTTGCATCTTCATGTTTTTTCATAGTAGGAGTTCCAACTTTTATTTGATTTATAACCTTCTCCAAAGATTCCTCTGCTACTTTTTGCAATCTATAATCTATTGTTAATTTTACAGTATTACCAGTTATAGGTTTAATACTTTCTGTTTCACTAGATACTGTACCATAAGAATCAACTTCAACTTTTTTTAAACCATCTGTTCCTTTTAAATATTTTTCATAAGATTGCTCTACTCCCATTTTACCTATACTACTATTTTGAGTATAACCCTCACCTTTTAATTTATCATATTCATCAGAATTAATACTACTTACATAGCCTATTGTATGAGATGCAAGTGTTTTTAAAGGATAATATCTTTTAAGTACAGAAGTTGTATCAACTCCACAAAGTTTAAATTTTTCTTCTTCTAATTTAGCTAATGATTTTTCTGAAATATCTTTAGCTATAATAACAGATTTAAATAATGAATATCCCATTAAATTAGCTTCATATTTTATTTGAATCATCTTTAATATATATTGTTTAGGATACTGTAATAATTCATATTTATTAGAATAATACTCTACAACTTGATTAAATGTATATTCTTCTTTTATATTCATTTCTCTTTTCCATTTTAATTCTTCTTCTTTATTAGAAAAATTAAAATTATCATTAGTATCATTTACCGGGAAAGTAGAATAAATATTATCACCATTTTCTTCTAATATTTTTATAATATTTTCTATAGCATCATTTTGTTCTTCAATACTTGATTTTGTTTTATATAGCGCTACATTATATGAACGTTTATTAGTTGCAAGTACAACATCATTTCTATCTACAATAGGTCCACGCGCTGCTGTTATAACTTCATTTCTTAGCATCTTTTTTTCAGATTTTTCTCTATATGATTTTCCATTTATAACTTGAATATTAAATAAAGTTATAATATATATTGCACCTATAAAAATTGTTACAAACATTAATATTAAATTTCTATTTGCAAAAAAATTAGCTATTTTTTCTATAAACTTTTTCAAGTTATTCACCCCAAATCTAAAATATTATTTTCTGCATAATTAGATATTTTTATAAATAATCCATATAAAATAAAAGCTATTGCAACATTTAATATACTAGATATTAACATTTGAATAATTAAATAAATTAAACTAAAACCACTACTACTTAAAAAGTTATATATAATAAACTGAATAAATTCAAAAATACAAGTCCCAAATATAGTTAAATAACATAAAGAACCTTTACTTTCTTTTCTGTAATTATAATTTAAATATCCTACAATAACTCCTACTAAAACATATGAAATAGTAAATATTCCAAAAGTATTTCCAAATAATATATCTGTTATAATTCCAACTATTAACCCATATATTGAACCTACATGAAGTCCATACCATAAGCTTACTACTATTACAGATATTAATATTATATTAGGTTTTATGCCAAATAAATTTCTTGAATTAATAATATACATCTGAGTCATTAATATACCCGCAAAAATTAGAAATAAAATACAATATGATATAATTTTTTTAATCATCTACAACTCCTATTCTAAAATAACAGAAACTTCAGATATTGAACGAATATTTACACATGGCTCTACTATTGCATATCTATCACTATCATTTTTTTGGTTTATTACAGTTATAACTTTACCTACTGGAATTGAAGAAGGAAACATTGAGCCAAGCCCAGAACTATATAACATATCTCCAATTGATATTTCACAATCAATGGGTATATATTCTAATTTTAAATTATTTTTAGCTTTAAGTTCTAAATTACCTTTTAAAATTGCAGGTTCATTTATAGTAGAAATAGTTACACTTACCGAAGTTTTAGGATCTAATATAGTTGTAACAGAACTTGTATTTTCATTTACATTTGAAATATATCCGACTAAACCATCTTTATGAATTACTGCTTGATTTAAAACTATTCCATCTTTAGAACCTATATTTATTATAAATGTTTGACTAAAATTATCATGCTCTCTTATTATAATTCTACCACTTTTTAATTTAAAATGTTGAAAAGTAGAATTTATCTCTAACATTTTTTTAAGTGAAATATTTTCATCTAATATAGCTTGTGATTCTAATAATTTTAATTTAAGTTTGTTATTTTCCTCATTTAATATATTATTATCAGTATTTGCTTTTTTTATATCTCCAAAATAATCTGAAATATTAGAAAATAAACTACTTACATTATTACTAATAAATACAAAAGGATAAGCAATTGTATCAGATATTTTTTTTACTATAACTATATCACTATTTTTAAAAAAGAATGATGCTATTATTATTGTTATAATAACAAAAACTACTGAAAATATAATTTTATTTTTCTTCTCTTTTTTTCTATCATTAAAATCATATTTATATTTCAATATTTCATCCTCCTTTTATTTATTATTAGCAATTTACTTCTATATTATTTATTTTCTTTTAGTTTTTACTGCTTTTTTTAAAACTTCTATATTATCTAAAGTTGCACCTATTCCTTTTATAACGCAATCAGAAGGATTTTCTGCAATATGTACTGGAAGTCCAAGTTCATTACTTATATATTGATCTAAATTTTTAATGTATGCTACTCCACCAGTAATTGTAATACCATGATCCATTATATCTGCTGAAAGTTCAGGTGGTGTTTCTTCTAATGTAGATTTTATAACTTTAACAATTTTTTTAGCAGATTCACTTATAGCTTCTCCAACTTCTTTTGTAGTTAAAGATATATCCTCAGGAAGACCAGTTGATAAATTTCTACCTTTTACAGTATACTTTTCTTCTGTCATTGTAGGAAAAACACTAGCAATTTGTTTTTTTATTTCTTCACCATCTGCTTCTCCTATTACACAGTTATATTTTTTCTTAACATATTCTACAATATCTCTATCAAATGTTTCTCCACCTATTCTTAAAGAATTAGATACAACAATACCACCTAAAGAAAGTACTGCCATTTCACTAGTTCCACCACCAATATCAATTACCATAGCTCCTTCTGCACGTTCAACTCTAATTTTAGCACCAATAGAAGCTGCCATAACTTCTTCCATTATATATACTTCTTTAGCACCTGCTTTATATGCAACACCTTCAACTGCTCTTTCTTCAACATCAGTTATACCATAAGGAATTGATATAACCATCCTAGGTTTAGAAAACAAACTTTTAGGTAACACTTTACTTATAAAAGTTTCAAGCATTCTACGTGTAGCTTCAAAATCAGCTATAACACCATCTTTAAGTGGTCTTACAGCAACTATATTTTCAGGAGTTCTTCCTAACATTTCTTTAGCATTATTACCAACAGCTAAAACTTCTCCTGTTATTTTATTAGTTGCAACAACAGCAGGTTCATTTAAAACTATTCCTCTTCCTTTTACAAATATTCTAACATTTGATGTACCTAAATCTACACCAATATCTCTAGACATTATTCCCATATTCTCACCCTTTCTATTTTAAAAGTATCCTTTTTCTTTTAAACTTATATATTCATTTTTTCCAATTATAACATGATCTAATAACTTAATTTCAAAAGTTTGTCCAAATTCAAATATATTTTTTGTAAACTTAATATCACTATTACTAGGAGTTAAATTACCACTTGGATGATTATGTACAATTATTATACCAGAAGCCATCTGTTTTATAGGTTCACTAAATATTTCTTTAATACTAGTTTGAACAGAAGATGTTTTGCCTATACAATTTGTTATAACAGACAAAACATTATTTGAATTATCTAATATAATAGTTTTAACAATTTCTTGATTTTTACCAATATATGAATTGTTAATTAAATCATATATATCTTTTGGACTATTAATTTTAAGTTTATATAAATTGTTACTAATTGATATTCTTCTAGAAAGTTCACATACCGCTTTTATTTGTATAGATTTTACTCTACCAATTCCATCAAATGATCGTAATGTGTTTAAAGATAAACTAGACAAATATTCTAAATCTGAAATATTATTAATGTTTTTATTACTAGTTAATATTTCTCTTGAAATATCTAAACAATTTTTATCTTTTGTTCCTGTTTTTATAACAATAGCAAGTAATTCTGAATTAGTTAAATTTGATTCTCCGAAGTAATTCCAATTTTTCATAAGGTCTATCACTAAATGGCAAAGACGTTATATTTTTAACCACTTAAATACCTTATTTGACATAAATGAAAATAAAATTAAACATAGTACCCCTGCTACATTTATTTTACACCATATACCAAATGTAAATTGTAAAAAAGATAAATCAACTATAAGTGGACTTTTAAAACCTATTTCTCCACCAATACTTAACCATTTTAAAGCATTAATACCAGCGCACATATCACCAAGTACGCAGCCAATAATTCCGCCTAAAATTACAAAAATAATTATAAATATTTTTTTCATAGATTCCTCCCTAATTTATAGATACATTATACAACTTTTTTACTTAAAAAGCAATAAAAACATTGCAATATGACATCTTTGTATGAGTTTTGTAATCGTTGGCAAACTAGTAACAATGGCTTTGTATCAACATT